>NZ_JAILWL010000040.1 GCF_025698965.1 Roseibium sp. | reverse complement strand
GGTAAAACCATCCTCAAAGGACTTTTTCGCATTGTCCCAAGCACCGCCACCAGCGGTCATGGAAATCGCAACGAAGAGACCGGTTACAATCACACCAAGCAGCATCGCACCAAGCGCTGCAAACGCATCCGCAGGTGTTGCCACCGCTCGCACCACGAAGAACACGACGATTGGCGACAGAACCGGCAAGAGAGACGGAATGACCATTTCCTTGATCGCCGCCTTTGTCAGCATGTCGACAGCCCGGCCGTAGTCCGGTTTCTCCGTGCCTTCCATAATGCCGGGTTTTTCCTTGAACTGACGCCGGACTTCTTCAACAACCGCCCCTGCAGCACGTCCAACGGCCGTCATCGAAATACCGCCGAACAAGTATGGCAGAAGACCGCCGAACAGCAGGCCTGCAACAACATACGGGTTGGACAGCGAGAACAGCGTATCAACGTTGATCCCTGCGAAGATCGACCCCTCTTCCGCAGTGCTTGAGAAGTATTTGAGATCTTCCGTGTAGGCTGCGAACAGAACCAGGGCGCCCAATCCGGCAGAGCCAATGGCGTAGCCTTTGGTCACTGCCTTGGTGGTGTTGCCGACGGCGTCGAGTGCGTCCGTTGTGGTGCGCACTTCTGCCGGCAGATCCGCCATTTCGGCAATTCCGCCAGCATTGTCGGTCACCGGACCGAATGCATCGAGAGCGACAACCATCCCGGCCAGCGCCAGCATGGTGGTTACCGCAATTGCGATGCCGAACAATCCAGCGAAGCTGTAGGTTACCAGAATACCCGCGATGATGATGATCGCCGGCAGTGCCGTTGCTTCCAGCGAGACCGCAAGCCCCTGGATCACGTTGGTGCCGTGGCCGGTAACGGATGCCTGAGCGATGGACCTCACCGGGCGATACTCCGTACCGGTGTAATACTCGGTCACCCAGATGATCAGACCTGTCACGACGAGGCCAACAAGGCCGCAGACAAACAGATCAAAGCCGCTGAAGGTGGTTCCACCCGATGTCGTGTATTCCGTGCCTGCGCCCAACCATCCGAAGATGATAACCGCCAGGGCGACCGCCGAAAGAACGGACGTGGCGATGAAGCCCTTGTAAAGCGCTCCCATGATTGAGTTGTTTTCACCGAGCTTGACGAAGAACGTGCCGATGATGGAGGTCACGACACAGCTTGCACCGATCAGCAACGGCAGCATCATAAGTTCATGGGCCTGTGCGCCGGTGAAGAAGATCGACGACAGAACCATGGTCGCGACCACTGTCACTGCGTAGGTCTCGAACAGATCGGCAGCCATGCCCGCACAGTCACCGACATTGTCGCCGACATTGTCGGCAATCGTGGCCGGATTGCGCGGATCATCTTCCGGAATACCCGCTTCGACCTTGCCGACGAGATCGCCGCCAACATCGGCACCTTTGGTGAAGATACCGCCGCCCAGTCGAGCAAAGATGGAAATCAACGATGCTCCGAAGCCGAGCGAAACGAGCGCGTCGATCACGGTTCGATCGGTTGCTTCATATCCCATGACACCGGTCAGAATGCTGAAATAGACAGCAACACCGAGTAATGCGAGGCCGGCAACCAAAAGGCCGGTGACGGCACCGGCCTTGAAAGCGATTTCCAATCCTGCCCCGAGACTTTGGCTCGCGGCCTGGGCCGTGCGCACATTGGCACGGACGGAAACCATCATCCCGATATATCCAGCAGCTCCTGAGAGAACGGCCCCGATGGCAAATCCGATTGCCGCGGGTCCGGAAAGCAAAATCCAGGCAAGAACGAAAACAACGGCCCCGACAATCGCGATGGTCGTGTATTGCCGGTTGAGATAAGCGCTGGCCCCTTCCTGGATCGCGCCGGCGATCTCCTGCATACGGGCGTTGCCCGCATCCGCCGCCATGACGGATTGAATGGCCCACGCGCCATAGGCGATGGACAAGAGACCACAAACAATGATGACGACTAGCTCGATCATGCTTCCTCCCAAGATTGCGGCTGGCTGTTTTTTTCGTTGTTTTACCTGCCAAAAGATGCGTTACGGCAATACCGCAGCGTGAAGAGTGCACACGATAGCAGCAAATGAGAGCGCTTCGTCAAGCTCTCACATTGTTTAATTCAACAGTTCCGTTACGGTAACAATTGGTGCAGCGCAGAATTTTTTGCTGCACTGACGAAATGAAAATCCGCAGACACTTTAAGTGGTTGTAACTGCTTTTCTTTCAGCCAGAGCGAGCCAGACCAGCAATCCCAGGCACAACAGCACGAAAGGGAAGACGAGTACATTGACTGTGCCCCAGCCAAAGACATTTAAAAGCGCGCCGGACGAAAATGACGCAGCAGCAACGAATCCGAAGACCAGAAAATCGTTTACCGCCTGCACCAGATTCCGCTCTTCCGGCCGGTAGGTATCTGTCAACATCGCGGTTGCACCGATGAACCCGAAATTCCATCCAAGACCAAGAAGCACGAGCGCGGTCCAGAAATGGGCAAGCTCGATCCCCGTCAGCGCGACGATGGAACAGCCAGCCAACAATGCCAGGCCAATCGACACGATGCGCTCCTTGCCGAAGCGGGCTATTAGGTTTCCTGTAAAGAAACTTGGTCCGAACATGGCCAGCACATGCCATTGAATTCCAAGGGCCGCATCGGTTTCGCTCAAACCGCAGGCAATCATCGCCAATGGTGTGGCTGTCATGACAAGGCTCATCAGAGCATAGGAACAAATGCCGCAAGCCGCAGCGACGACGAACCGGGGCTGCAGCATGATTTTGTGCAATGGACGCCCACCTGCCTTGGCATGGCTGATACGCGGTGGCTTGGGGATCTTGATGAACATCAGCAGGAAAAAGGCAATCAAGGCCAGACCTGCCTGAGCCAGGTAAGTTCCGGCAAACAGGATCGGCTCAAAAAGCCCTTTGGTGGCAATCACCGTCTGAGGGCCGACGATCCCGGCCAGAACACCTCCGGCCAGCACCCAGGAAATGGCCTTCGGTTTGAAAGCATCGCTTGCCGTGTCGGCAGCAGCGAACCGATACTGCTGAACAAAGGCACCTGCGAAACCACCCAGGCAACAGGCCAGAGAAAACAAGAGGAAGTCGTCCTGAAACACGGCAAACGATGCCAGCAAGCCGGAACAGACGCCCAGTAGCGACGCCCCTGTGAACCCGGCCCGACGGCCGAACCTGCGCATGATCATGCCCGCAGGGATGGTCCCAAAGGCGGTACCCAGCACCATCGCGGAAACAGGCACTGTCGCCAACGACTTGTCGCTTTCCAGCATCATGTAACCGACCAACGGCCCCGTTGCGATGACTATGGATGCGGAAGCGCCGCCGAGAGCTTGAGCCAGAGCAAGCAGAAGCGCATTCCGTCTGGCCAGGCGGTCGTCAACAAATATGTCCGGGGTCACGGCGGTCATGTGCGATCTTTCAAGAGCGAAAAAAATGGTAGGCGGGTAGCAGTCAGACTTTTGAGGACGGCAATAGGGCTTCAACAAATGAACGGTCTTGCGCTCGAAGACCACCCCGACTTTTTTGCACCCTCAAAAAACTTGTTCAGTCCTAGCACGCCGTCCGACTGCCGAAAAGACACTCATTGTCAGCATACAATCGAGCTCTCGTCTTCATCTTTAATGCAGCAGCAGCATTCCGGCACCATGTCCGAAAAGCAGCGGTGTTGGTTTAAAAATGGCGAAACCCGAGATTTGGATTGATTTCGACTGGCGCTCCGGCCTCGGTCAGATCTACCGAACCCGGGCCCTCGCCAACAGAACCAATTTTTGTCACGGGACACCCAACAACTTCAGAGGCCTGTTGAAAGGCGGCCGCTCTGTTTGCAGGGATACTTGCAAGCACTTCATAGTCGTCACCGCCGTTGAGACAACGGGTGAACTCGTCCGGCGCAACTTTCCTGAGCCGTTTCAATGCGTCTGACAAAGGTAGCTTGTTCAAGTCGATCGCAACCGCAACACCGGAAGCCTTTGCCATGTGTCCACAGTCGGCGACAAGACCGTCTGAGACATCCATCGCAGCGTTGGCAAATTCGGAAATGGGTCCTGCAAGCTTCGCTCGTGGTTTCGGCAAAAGGTAGCGATTGAGAATGTGGCTCTCTTCAGATTTGGTCAGACCGCACTTAGTGCCGAAACCGGGGTCAAGCCGCGCTTTCAGTCCTGCAGCCGCATCGCCGATCGTTCCTGTCAAAAACAGTTTGTCGCCAGGTCTGGCTCCCGACCGCCGTACCGCTCGGCCGGCAGGCACCTCGCCTATTGCTGTAATGGAAACCTGAAGTCCGTTGCCGGAGCGGATAGTGTCCCCACCGAGCAACTGCACATCATAGGCTGCCTGGTCTGCGGCAAGACCTTTGCAAAACCGGTCCAACCAGTTAGCTGTCCAGTCAGACGGCAACGCCAGCCCCAAAAGATATCCTCTCGGAACGGCCCCTTTTGCCGCCAAATCAGACAGGTTGACCCTCAAGGCCTTGGCGGCGATCGCTTCGGGAGCGTCGTCGGCAAAGAAATGGATGTCCGCGGCCAGAACATCCTTGGTCAGCACGAGGTCGAAACCAGCGCGCGGTGTCAAAACCGCCGCATCATCCGTCAGACCGAGACTTCCCGGATCTTTCGCCAGGGGAGCGAAATACGTCTTGATGAGTTCAAACTCGCCTGGCCGGTCTGCCGCCATGGTCAGGTGGCGCCATCCGTTTTCGGTGCGTCCAACTCGGACTCGCGCAATTCGTGGGCAAGACGGTCAAGGACACCATTCACGAGACCAGGCTCGTCATCCTCGAAAAAGGCCTTCGCGACATCGATGTATTCAGAAATGATCACCTTCGCCGGAACATCCTTCCGGCGCAGAAGTTCATAGGATCCGGAGCGCAGAATTGCACGCAACAGACTGTCGATCCGCTTGAGCGGCCAATCTTCGGTCAACGCCGTATGGATGTATGGATCGAGGAATTTCTGGTCCTCGACAACTCCTGCAAGGATCTGCTTGAACCATTGCTCGTCGGCGTCGCGATATTGCGCGCCGTCGATTTCCTTGCCGAGGCGGAACGCCGTGAACTCACTGACGACATTCGTCAGCGGAGTATCACCAATATCCATCTGATAGAGAGCCTGAACGGCAGCGAGGCGGGCGACGCCGCGCTTGTTCGCAGGACGCACAGTTTTTGCAGCCGGTTTTTCCGGGTCGGCTTTTCCGGTCATTTTTCTTATACTCCAAGCCTTTGGCGCAGGGCGATCATGTCAAGGGCAGCTTGCGCAGCGGCTCCGCCCTTATTCTTGTCGTCCACTTTTGCGCGGGCCCATGCCTGTTCATCGTTTTCGACTGTCAGAATACCATTTCCAACAGCAAGATCCGCATCAACGATCAGGTCCATAATCACGCGGTTCGATTCATTGGCTACGATATCGTAGTGCGTGGTTTCCCCACGGATCACGACACCGAGCAGAACAAATCCATCATACAGAACACCGTCGCTTTCCATCGCGGTCATGGCCATTGAAAGTGCTGCCGGAATTTCCAGGACGCCGGGAACGGCGATCCGGTCATAGCTGGCGCCGGCTTCTTCAATCGTCTTGATTGCACCTTCGGCCAGCGCGTCTGCCAGATCATTGTAGAAACGGGCTTCAATGATCAGAAGTTTTGGTGCAGCACTCATGGGTCTTGATATCCTATATTGGGCCGCGACAGGAACCACGTCAGCCCAGGTTTGTCCAGTCTCATTCGCACTCGACCGCAACAACCCGGCGACAATTGCGTCAACCGATCGTGGTGATCCGGCATGATAGCTCTTTTCGAAGGTGTTGGGACCGTCCCCTACCCGGTCTTGGTGAATTCCGCAAGGCGCGCTGCGTAGCGGGCCATCATATCCACTTCCAGATTGACCTTGTCGCCAACCTGACGATTGGACCAGGTGGTGACTTCCAGCGTGTGCGGGATCAGAAACACTGAAAACAGCAAGCCGTCAGCCTCGTTCACCGTCAGCGACGTTCCGTCGAGTGCGACCGAGCCTTTCTTGGCGATAAAGGGCGCGGCATCTTCAGGGGCTTCAAACTGCAGATAAACAGAATCAGGGTGGTCTTCGCGCTTGGTTATCGTCGCAAGGCCGTCCACATGCCCAAGGACAAGATGTCCGCCCAATTCCGAGCCCAATGTCAGGGACCGTTCAAGGTTGATCTCCTGTCCGGTCTTCCAGCCTGAAACGTTGGTCAGTGCCAGCGTTTCAGCTGCTGATTCCACCTCGAACCAGTTGCCGGCGGAGCTGATGGCCTTGTCCGTGACCGTGTGACACACACCTGCACAGGCAATCGACGCACCAATATCAAAGCTATCCGTATCATAGCTGGTGCGTATCCTCGTCCGCCGACCTGCCGGGATCGCTTCAATCGAGAGGATTTCACCAAGGTCTGTCACAATGCCGGTAAACATGTCAGGCTCCACGCCGTCTGAGGTAGATAAAGCTGTCGACGCCGAACTTGCCCGCATCGATCCGTTCGAATTTGGGATCTTCCAAAACATCCGCAAGATCAAAATCATGCAGAGCAGGTATTCCGTCCTTACCGATCTCGATGTCCCCAGTCACGACGCACAGGTCGTCAACCAGATCCGCAGCCAGAAACGAAGATGCCATTCTGGCGCCGCCTTCCACCATGACCCGTGTCACGCCACGTGTGGCCAGGGCACTGAGAACGACGGAGGGCTTGATGCTGCATTCATCCGCAGGGACACGAATAACATTGACCCCAGCTGCCGACAAAAGATCAATTTTGTCCTGATCTGCATCATTTCCGCAGATGAGCCAGACCGGTACGTCCACACAGGTCCTGACAAGTTTCGATTCCAGCGGTAGCCTTGCACATCGGTCGATGATGACCCTGACAGGTGACCGCGACGCCAAACCCGGCAGCCGACATGTCAGTTGAGGGTCATCAGCAAGTGCCGTGCCGGTCCCAACGAGAATGGCGTCATGTTCGGCGCGAAACCCGTGGACCTTGCGCATGGACAAGGGACCGGAAATCTTCACCTGTCCTTCGCCGCTGCGTCCGATAAATCCGTCCTGCGAAACCGCCAATTTCAGAAACACATGAGGTCTTTGCCTGAGCTGCCTCAACATGAAACCGTGATAGATCGCCTGCATCTGCCGCTCACGCACACCGACAACAACGTCTATTCCGGCATCCCGAAGCATTTGCACTCCCCGACCCGCGACCCTTGGATTGGGGTCCAGCATGCCGACGACGACCCGCTTGACACCGGCTTCAGTCAAGGCAAGCGCACAAGGCGGTGTGCGGCCATAATGCGAACAGGGCTCCAGAGTGACATAGCAGGTAGCGCCCCTGGCCTGGTCGCCTGCTTGACGAAGGGCATTGACTTCCGCATGCGCCATGCCCGGACGCGAGGTTACGCCACGGCCAACCAGCACAGAGCCGTCTTCGTCCTCCCGGACGATCAGCGCCGCAACGGCAGGGTTGGGCCAAACGCGCCCCAGTCCGCGACGGGCCATTCGTTCGGCGGCCGCCATGAAGCGTTCATCGAGATTGGAATTGGCTGACATAAGCTATCAATCGCAACGATCAGTGATCATCAACCGGCTGGCCGTCCGTATCACTCAACTCATCCAGCAAGGCTTCAAAGTCTTTGGCCTCACGGAAATTCTTGTAAACGGAGGCAAAGCGTACATATGCCACGTCGTCGATGCCCTTGAGGCCCTCCATGACGTGGTTGCCGATTGTTTCTGCTGTGATTTCGCTTTCGCCAGAGCTCTCGAGCTGACGCACGATGCCACTGACCATTCGTTCTATGCGTTCCGGTTCTACCGGCCTTTTGCGAACCGCGATCTGGACTGAACGCATCAGTTTTTCACGGTCAAAGGGAACCCTGCGGCCAGCTCGTTTCAGTACCATCAATTCGCGCAGCTGGACTCGCTCAAAGGTCGTAAACCGACCGCCGCAAGTGTTGCAGATCCTGCGGCGGCGGATTGCGGTGTTGTCCTCGGTGGGGCGTGAATCCTTGACCTGGGTTTCGTCGCCACCGCAAAACGGACATCTCATTTCTTAAAGCTCCTGATCGAGCCGGTTTGTTATTTCCCGTAGATTGGGAACCGGCCCGTCAGTGCTTCTACCTTGGCTTTGACGGCTGCTTCAACCGCTGCGTTGCCCTCTTCACTGTTTGCGGCCTTTAAACCGTCCAACACTTCCGTGATCAGCATGCCAACTTCGCGGAACTCGGCAACGCCGAAGCCACGGGTCGTTGCTGCCGGAGTGCCGAGGCGGATACCGGAGGTCACGAACGGTTTTTCCGGATCGAAGGGAATGCCGTTCTTGTTACAGGTGATGTTGGCGCGGCCGAGAGCCTTCTCGGCAAGCTTGCCTGTTGCGTTTTTCGGTCGCAGATCGACCAGCATCAGGTGGTTGTCGGTTCCGCCGGACACGATATCGAGCCCCTGCTCTTTCAGCGTTTCGGCCAACGCCTTGGCGTTTTCGGTCACTGCCCGGGCATAGGCCTTGAACTCCGGCTGTAGCGCTTCCTTGAAAGCGACTGCCTTGGCTGCGATCACATGCATCAACGGGCCACCCTGAAGCCCCGGGAAAACCGCGGAGTTGATCTTTTTGGCAATCGCTTCGTCATTGGACAGGATCAGACCACCGCGCGGCCCGCGCAGTGATTTGTGGGTCGTGCTGGTGACCACATGAGCATGCGGCACTGGAGACGGATGGAGGCCACCGGCCACGAGACCTGCAATATGTGCCATATCGACCATGAGATAGGCACCGATGCTATCAGCGATTTCGCGGAACTTTTTCCAGTCCCAGATCCGGGAATATGCTGTGCCCCCCGCCAGAATCAGCTTCGGCTTGTGTTCATGCGCAAGGCGCTCGACCTCTTCCATATCGAGAAGATGGTCTTCTTCGCGGACGCCATAGGAAACGACATTGAACCACTTGCCGGACATGTTGACCGGTGAACCGTGAGTCAGGTGACCACCCGAGTTCAGGTCAAGGCCCATGAAAGTGTCGCCCGGCTGCAGAAGGGCCAGGAACACAGCCTGGTTCATCTGGCTACCGGAATTGGGCTGAACGTTGGCAAACTGGCACCCGAACAGCTCTTTCGCGCGCTCGATGGCCAGTGTCTCGGCAACATCGGCAAATTCGCACCCGCCATAATAGCGCTTGCCCGGATACCCTTCGGCATATTTGTTGGTGAAAATGGAACCCTGAGCTTCGAGCACAGCGCGGGAAACGATGTTTTCAGAAGCAATAAGCTCGATCTCGTGCTGCTGACGACCCAGCTCATTTTCGATGGTGCCGAAAATATCCGCATCCACCTCTGCCAGGCTACGCGTGAAGAAATCGGACTGCAGGGACTGACTGGAGCTTTCCATCAATGACATCACACCATCCTTGTATACTCTCGAGAGGGTCTAAGGCACTTTCTTGCGGTAAAAAGCTCGGGTTTGCTCAACCGCTATGCCGATTTGAGCGTGGAATTAACACACCGAGTGTGAAGAACCAAGGTCTATACCGACGCTTCGACACCCTGTATGCGACAACTTTGCTCAGGGCTTACACTTTCGGCACTTTGTGTTCGTAAAATATAATTTTGGCATCCCGATCAATATTGAAACATTTCAGCCCGTATACGGTCTTTCAGACTGAGAGCAATCTTTCCCTATCCTTGAATTTGGAATGATTTTCCGGGAATTAATTCGCAGACAAATTTTATTTCATCGTGCTTAAAAAGATTTACTTCGTAATTTTTCCGAGGAATCCGTTTATCGAACAAGGGGGACAGCTCCCTGCGTCAAGTCGAAAGCGCCTTTCGAAGATCAAGGATCCATCAGAAGAAAGGTCTTCCCGTGTTGTTTCAATAGAGGTTCGCGCCACGTTGCGACGATGCAGCCTCTGCCTCCTGCGCCAGACGACGCTGCAGTTTGCGAACCGCAATCCGTTTCAAATCACTTTGGGCTGCAGAGGCCGGGCCAAATGTGGACACTTCTATCCCCGTTGCGGCATCGATCGCAGTGACCTTCACTTGCTGCCCGACCGGTCTGAACTCAAGATAGATTTCGCCAGCCCGCGGCTCGTGGCTCATTGCAATTCCCCCAATTGACACCTGTCAGCTAGAAGACACGAAACGCCGGCCCGATCAAGACCAGCGTTTCCTGAAACGTTCGATTGCCGTGCCCGGGCGGCACCCGGTTAGAGCCGTGCCTGGGTCCCGGTGCCATAAAGGTCATCACGGTTGTAGATGTCTTCCCTGAAGTGAACCACACCATCGGCATTGGCCCAGGCGGTAACGTAAGTCATGTAAAGCGGGATCGATTTTTTCAGCTTCACATCCTCGCGCTCACCTGTGCGAACAACGGAATCGACGCGTGTTCTGTCCCAGTCGGGCGTTGTCGACTGCAGAAGCCAGGTCACCAGCTCACGAACGTTCTGAACACGGACACAACCGGACGAGTGGAAGCGATAGCCCTCACCGAACAGGGTCTTGGACGGCGTGTCATGCAGGTAGACCTGATGTTTGTTGTGGAAGTTTATCCGCACGGACCCTAGCGAGTTTTCCGAGCCGGGGTCCTGGGTGAAACGATACTGGGTCGCCTCATCGGTGTTCCAGTCGATCTGCTGCCACGACATCTCGTTGCCGCTCCAGTCGAAGATCCGGATGTTGTTCTTATCAAGATACTGCGGATCTTCCTTCATTTTCGGGATCAGATCCTTGCGGATGATGGAAACCGGAACCGTCCAGTACGGATTGAAGTTCAGCTCGTAGATCTTGCTGTTCAGAATCGGTGTCTGACGGTCAATCTTGCCGACGACAGCAGTATGACGGGATCTGACCCTGCCGTTTTCAACGGCTTCGATCTCGGCCGCCGGAATATTGACCATCACATAGCGGTCGCCGAGGAAACCGGACATGGAGCGCATGCGCACCATATTTGTTTCCAGTTGGCGAAGTCGGACATCGGCCGGAATATTGAGAGCCTCAACCGTTCCATCCCCCATGACCCCATCGGGGATCAGGCCATGTCGCAGCTGAAAGCGACGCAGGGCTGCGTCAACGTAAGAATCGAACGTGTCGGAAAGCCCGGCCTGTTGCTCGAGATCGCCGGACGCGATCAGACGACGGCGCAGCTCAACCACACGGGGATCTTTTGCGCCAATCCGCAGTGCCTTGCCGCCACCTGTCACCGTGCCCCAACCGCCCGCTTGAACGATCCGCTGGTATCGGTCAATAGCAACGGCAATATAGTCCGCGGTCTCTGGAGAAAGGGTCGGTGCGGAAGATTTCACCTCGGTGATATTGTCCGTCGCGATGTCGAAATTATCTGCCCATTCAACATTCTGGCGGTTTTGCTGCAAGGATTGCAGAGCCGTTTGGGCTGGTGCCGGGCCGCTTTCAATGAGAAATGCTGAAATCCCCAAAGCACACACGCTTGTAAGCGTTTTTCCAGTCGTCCAATTCAGGTTCAGTTTCTTCCCGAACGGTCCGGTGAAAAGGTTCATTGCCGACCCCATGTGCTGCGCATTGCGCGTTAAAATGCTCGTTGTGCTTGTGGCGCGACCGATCAAATTACGCCGCACCGGTTGTTCCAGTTTCTACTCGTAGCGGAAGGGAGTTAATAAATCGCTTGATTCTTTAACCATCTTTGCGCCTGGAAGCGCGCACAAAGCCATTCCAATGTGACCACAAGATGTCAGCAAGCGGAGGTTAGTATTTCTCCGTTTCCTTCTTCTGCTTTTTTTGACTGATTTTTGAAAATCTGAAATGCAATTTTGCGTGAAGGCATAAAAAGAAAGCACCGCCCACTGGGCGGTGCCTTTGTCATCTGAATGTACCGCGAAATTTTAAAGGCGGTAAAGAATCTGATCGGTCCAGAACCGCTCGAGGCGGCGCAAAGACTTGTTCAGCGAAACAAAGTCTTCAGGACCGATTTCACCGACCTGCTCCACGGACAGAATGTGACGCTCATAAAGATCGTTGACGATCTTTGCCACTTCCTGGCCTTTATCGGTCAGGCTCACGCGGACGGACCGACGGTCCATGCGGGAACGCTGATGGTGGATATAGCCGGTCTCAACCAGTTTCTTCAGGTTGTAGGAAACGTTCGAGCCGAGATAGTAGCCGCGTGTCCGCAGCTCACCGGCAGTCAGTTCGCTGTCGCCGATATTGAACAGCAGCAGTGCCTGCACGCTGTTGACATCGGAACGACCCATTCTGTCGAACTCATCCTTAATGACGTCCAGAAGACGACGATGCAGCCGCTCGACGAGCGTGAGAGCTTCAAGATAGAGCGGTTTGATTTCCACTTCTTCTTGTTCACTCGGTGCTACAGCGTCGACTGCCCTACTTGCGGTGATCATGTGATTGCGCCTCTTTTGTACCTGTCGTTCGACGGATATTTTCCCGCCTTGATACGCAATCTACTCGAACCGTTCTAAAAACCACTTAAGAGATGTGCTGAATCATCCGTAAACTTTTTAAGTGCGTTCTACTGGTTCTGTTTAGTATTTGTTTATCATGAGCCACGCAGAAACTTGATAATACCGGAGAAATCCTGGCTTTCACCACCCGAGTTGCAAAACAGCGTGTAAAGAGATTCAGCTTCAGCCCCAAGTGGCGTTGCCGCACCGGAAGAATTTGCTGCCTCCTGTGCGAGTTTTAAATCCTTGAGCATCATCGCCGCAGCAAAGCCCGGCTGATAGTCGCGATTGGCCGGCGAGGAAGGCAACGGTCCCGGAACCGGGCAATAAGACGTCAACGACCAGCACTGGCCCGATGCAGTCGACGAGATGTCAAACAACTTCTGCGCGTCCAGTCCAAGTCTTTCGGCAAGTACGAAGGCCTCGCAGACGCCTACCATCGAAATTCCCAGCAACATGTTGTTGCAGATCTTCGCAGCCTGACCCGTTCCAGCCCCGCCGGCATGAACGATGGTCTTGCCCATGATATCGAGATAGTGCTTCGCCAACCCAAAGGCTTCGTCTGGTCCGCCGACCATGAAGGTCAGCGTTCCGCCGGCAGCGCCCGCGACACCACCGGATACCGGAGCGTCGACCATCTGCATGCCCTTTTCGATCGCAGCCGCACTTACAGCGCGCGCGCTGTCGACATCAATCGTGGATGAATCGATCATCAGCGTACCGGGCTTTGCGTTTTCAAGAATGCCACCCTCGCCCTCATAAATCTGACGGACATGCTTGCCCGCCGGCAGCATCGTGACGATGACGTCAGCGGCGGCAGCAAGATCGGCAACGCCGGTAGCCTTTTCGCCTCCGGCGTCGGCAAGCGCAGACATTGCCGCGTCAGACAAGTCAAATCCCAGGACCTTGTGACCGGCTTTCACCAGATTGACCGCCATAGGGCCACCCATATTGCCAAGTCCGATGAATCCAACTGTGCTCGACATGATTTTCCTCCCGAGTAGAATTTTGTGTTGATTTAGAATCCGTTGGCCGACTCATTTGAAGTCCCGTCAAAGGAACTTCAGAAAATGAATCAAACAGGGCTCAGCGCGCGCTGGCCCGTCGTTCCTTTTCCATCAGGTAGGCCAGAACTGCGTAGATCGCGATTGTGAGAAGATAGAAGGATATCTCGTAGGGCCTGCGGCCGTAGAGATCCGAAAAGGCCGTATGCATGACGATCTGGCAAAAGCAGCGGAACAGCCACATCACTGTTCCCCAGGAAACGGTCAACCACAGGCCCGTGGCCGCAACAAGATCCAGTACGGCAAAAAAGATGATTGCCCCTTGCAAGGCGATCGGCATTTCCCAGAACCACAGTCCCCGCCATTCGACAATGCCGATGATGCGCGCCCAATAGATAACGCCGCCGCCGATCAGAATGATCGCAATGCCGCGCAAGTACCATGTCAGTATGGTGCTCCAGGGCGGCCGGGCGTCTACGAGGTCCTGAAAGCTGGTGATCATGTTCGGCTCGGTTCCGGGTTCGAGTCTCGGGAGACCTAGAACTTGAGATCTCCGTCAGATGGTTCCTCGAAATACGACGCCAAATCCCTGCTGTCCACTTGCCCAATATGGGAAGGGCTCCAATTTGGTGCCTGGTCCTTGTCGACAAGGACTGCGCGGATGCCTTCAAAGAAGTCATCACCTTGCAGAATTCGGGATACGATCCTGTATTCAAGCTTCATGCACTCGTTGAATGACAGGTTGCCGCCACGTCTCATCTGCTCGAAGGCGATCATGACACTTGTCGGTGACTTGTGAAGAATGGATGCTGCGGTTTTTCGGGCGAACTCGCTATCGGACGCTTCAAGGCGCTCCAGAATCTCCGAAACAGATCCTGCAGAAAACGCCTGTTCAATCACGTCCTCGTTCAGTTTCAACGGCCCCTGTTCCGGCATGACCTGATAACTCGACAAGGTTGCATCGATGTCGTCAGTGCTTTCGAGAGCTTTTTCAAGATCTTCAAGATCAGCGGAATTGACTGCGTGGGTCAGCACTCCGGTTGCCAGTGCGTCACCCAGTTTCAGGCGACCAGCGCTCAAAGCGCAATAGAAACCGGTCTTCTTCGGCATGCGCGGCAGAAAATAGGTCCCGCCAACATCAGGAAAGAAACCAATGGCTGTTTCCGGCATCGAGAAGAGCGTCTTTTCAGTTCCAACCCGGTGACTGCCGTGAACCGAAACGCCGACACCACCCCCCATGACAATGCCGTCGATCAAGGCAACATAAGGTTTCGGATAGGCCTTGATTTGTGCATTGAGTGTATATTCTTCCCTGAAAAATGCGCTGAGCCCATCCAGCTTTCCGGCCAGTCTGGCATCATAGATACTGCGAATATCGCCGCCAGCACAAAATGCCTTCTCACCAGCCCCTTTAATAACAATGTGTCCGACAGAGGGATTGTCAGCCCACTCGCTGAGCTGGCTTTCCAGGGCCTTCAGCATGCCATGGCTGAGCGCATTCAACGCCTTTGGCCGGTTCAGGGTTACAAAGCCGGCCTTGCCGCGAATTTCAAACAGGATTTCGTCGCTCACTTGGGCGCCTCGCAAAAAGAAGAGTCGTTTCAATCGTTAGCGGGACAAGTCTCATTCAATCCTTAAGGAGCTGACGAGCAATTATCAGACGCATGATTTCGTTTGTACCTTCCAGAATCTGATGCACACGGACATCGCGGAAGAAACGTTCAATCGGATAGTCTCGCAGATAGCCATAGCCGCCATGCAACTGCAGCGCTTCATTGACGACCTTGAAACCGGTATCCGTCGCAAGCCTTTTGGCCATGGCAGCGAGTTTGGTTGCGTCCGGCGACTTCGCATCAACCGCAGCCGCCGCCTTGTGAAGCAGCAGACGCGCTGCTTCCAGTTCGGTCGCCATGTCAGCAAGACGGAACTGCAGCGCCTGAAATTCGGAGATCGGCTTACCGAACTGCTTGCGCTCCTTAACATAAGAAAGCGCGTGTTCGAGACAGGCCTGGGCTGCACCAAGCGAACATGCTCCGATATTCAACCGGCCGCCATCCAACGCCGACATCGCAATCTTGAAGCCCTGCCCCTCCGTCCCGACGAGATTGGCCTTGGGCACCCGGCAGTCCTGGAAATTCACCTGCGCGGTCGGCTGGCTCTTCCAGCCGAGCTTGATCTCATTGGCACCGAAGCTGAGCCCCGGAGTTCCCTTTTCTACCAACAGGCACGACACACCCGACGGCCCCTCGCCACCAGTGCGAACCATGACTGCATAAAGGTCACTGACACCACCGCCTGAAATGAAGGCCTTTGAACCGTTCAGAATATAATGATCGCCATCTTCCCTTGCGGTTGTCCGCAGAGCTGCGGCGTCGGATCCGGAGCCTGGTTCGGTCAGGCAATAGCTGGTCAGCAGCTCCATGGTGCATAGCCTGCTCAGATATTTCTGACGAAGCTCATCGGACGCATAGGTGTCGATAATCCATGCAACCATATTGTGGATCGAGATATAGGCTGCGGTAGAGGTGCAGCCTTTGGACAGTTCTTCAAAAATCAGCGCTGCGTCGAGCCGCGTCAGAGCGGACCCGCCGACTTCCTCCTTTACATAAATTCCGCCAAATCCGAGTTCAGCCGCCTTGCGCAAAGTGGAGACCGGAAAGATGCTGTCCTCGTCCCATTCCTTGGCGTTTGGTGCCAGCTCATCGCGGGAAAAACCAGCGGCCATATCCTGAAAAGCACGCTGATCTTCATTCAGTGAAAAGTCCACGGTTGTCCTCCCAATTGCGCAGGAACCTCGATTCCCCTTTGCGCAAGTTCTGATCTTCGCTGTTGCGGCAGAACTAAAACATATTTGACGCAAACGTCAAACAATCTCTTTTTTGTTTTTATTTTCAGTTATTTTACAGAATGTTGGAATGCGTCAATCTGCGTGATAGATTGGCGCCGCTCTTCTGTGAGAATAAAAATCTCAAGAAATTTCCTATCGAACGGGCTCGTTCCATGTCGTCTAATTCAAAGCTACCGAAAATCACTTCCGACCATATGGACACGCTACTGGCCGGCACCCGAATGCGCCGGAACCGCCAGACCGACTGGTCACGCCGCCTGGTGCGGGAAAACAACCTGAGTGTGAACGACCTGATCTGGCCGATTTTCCTGGTAGACGGCCAATCGGTTCGCGAACCCGTACCCTCCATGCCGGAAGTGTTCAGATTGTCAGTGGACGAAGCCGTTCGGGAAGCTGTCCGGGCTGCTGAACTCGGCATCCCGGCGCTGGCACTCTTTCCCTACACAAACCCGGATCTGCGTGACGAAACCGGCTCCGAGGCTCTCAATGCGGACAACCTGACCTGCCGTGCGCTCAGAGCAATCAAGGCTGAAGGGCTTAATGTCGGCCTGATGACCGACGTTGCGCTTGATCCCTATACCAGCCACGGCCATGACGGCCTGATGGAGGGTGAAACGATCCTCAATGATGAGACGGTTGACCAACTTTGCCGACAGGCGCTGGTTCAGGCCGAGGCCGGTTCAGACGTCATTGCACCGTCCGACATGATGGATGGCCGAATTGGCGCCATTCGACAGTCGCTGGACAGCCAGGGTTTCCGCGGCACCCAGATCATGGCCTATTCCGCCAAATATGCCTCTGCGTTCTACGGCCCGTTCCGTGATGCGGTCGGCTCGTCCGGTACATTGAAAGGTGACAAGCGCACCTATCAGATGGATCCGGCCAACACCGATGAAGCGCTGCGCGAGGCCGAACTCGACATCACAGAAGGCGCCGATATGGTCATGGTAAAACCTGGCCTGCCCTATCTCGACATCGTCAGGCGCATCAAGGACGAGTTTCAGGTACCGACCTACGCCTACCAGGTCTCGGGCGAATACGCGATGATCAAGGCCGCGAGCGCCAATGGCTGGTTGGACGGTGACAAGGCCATGCTGGAAAGTCTTCTAGCCTTCAAACGTGCTGGTGCCGACGGCATCTTGACCTATTTCGCGCCAAAAGTTGCTGAAATGCTGGCCGAAAGCAATTGACGGTTCGACGAAAACGGCTCCTTTGGTAGTGAGAGTTGAAGAGGCACAACTAGCGGCTGGACCGATCAGCGGCACCTGTGTGTTCCCTGGGTTTCAAGGTTCGCATTGAATGATCCCGCAACCGGGATTTGCGAATTTGCCTCACCGACACCACATGTGGTTCATCACTTTTTCAGGAGCCGGACGATGTCAGCAGATACCACCTCGGATTACGCTCGCCAGGATGTTTTTGATCCTGTGCGCAATCCCGAGCTTTTCGAGGGTGTCAGGAGTCGACGGGTTTTTGCCTTTTTCATCGATGTGATCGTCATCGCGCTTTTGACGTTCGGCGCCGGAATTCTTGTGTTTTTCCTCGGTGTTTTCACACTGGGTTTTGGCTTCCTTCTCTACGCGATCCTGCCGACGGCTGTCGCACTGCTGTATGTAGCCTTCACTCTGGGCGGCCCTCAGGCCTCCACTCTCGGCATGCGGGCGATGGGTCTTGAAATGCGCCTTTGGTACGGGGCGAAGCCCTACCCGCTGCTTGCGGCCGTGCATGCAATTTTGTTCTGGTTTTCCGTCTCTCTGCTGACACCGTTGATTTTACTTGTGTCCCTCTTCTCCGATCGCAAGCGCCTGCTGCACGACATTGTCCTCGGCGTCATTGTGATCAACTCGGCCTATCACCGGGAATATGTTCAGGAGCATTAGCCCCACGTTTGGCATTAGCCAGGTTCTCGTAAAAACGCCCTCCGGTTTGCTACCGGGCGGCGTTCTGCATGAATCGTCAGATTTGCTTCAATTCAAAAAGGCTATTGCACCGTTCAATACGGCTGCAAAGCCCACCCAGGCCGCATAAGCGCTGAACAACAATGCAGCCGGCCGGTCGTGATGCCACCTGTCTCGTGTGAAAGCGAGGATAGTCAGTAAGAGCAAGACAATGATGGCGAGCGCTGGCCAAACCATGTGCAGCGTGAAGAAAACCGGTGACCAAATCCAGTTCAACAGCATTTGCAGCGCCCAGAGAACCATGGCAGCGGATCTGGGCGCGGTTCTGAAGGTTCGCCAACCGGCAACGGCGATGAATATGTAAAGCACGGTCCAGACCGGTGGGAATATCCAGTCTGGTGGATTGAACACTGGCTTTTGCAAATTCTGATACCACTCGCCGGGAGGCGACTGTGTGCCAATGAACAGACCGGTTGCCAACACAACGACCAGAAACAAGGCGAGCATCCAAAGCGCACGCGCGTTCCGGTGGATGTGAAGTGAATTCGACAACATGTTTGCTCACTCTTGATACGATACTGAAAGTTTCTGCCTTCCTTGCGGAAAATCGATTGAAAGAGCACCCGAACCAACCGCAAGCCCCTCATTTCATTACGTGATCTACGTTCAGCTGGATCTGTCTATTTTTTCCCTCATAGAAACTATCAACGGCAATCTCTTCTTTGGCCTCTTCCAAAAGCAGGACCGCCTGTTTTAAAGTGCGCGCTCCTATGGTTGGCCACAGTGGCTTTGGACGGGTGAATGCACTCAGTTGATATTGCAATGGCGCTCACCTTTGTGGTGATTGCGTCGACTGTCATCCTCTACGCTTTCGAGCGCTATTCGATTGAAGCAGTCGCTCTTGGATCGGTCACCGCATTCATCGTTATCTTTTCGGTTTTCCCGGTAACGAAACCGGACGGTTCCGAAGTGCTAACCGCGGAGTTTCTGGCAGGTTTCGCCAACCCCGCCCTGATAACCGTGATTTGCCTGTTGATCATAGGCCAGGGCCTTTTCCAGACCGATGCGCTGGAGGGTCCTGCCAAATCCATTGTGCGCATGACACGCGGCCGATCCCAAAAGGCTGCTATTCCTATCCTGATTGCGGTTGCAATTCTCAGCGCATTTTTGAACAACACGCCTGTTGTTGTGATGTTCCTGCCGATTTTGACTGCCGTGGCGGCGACGGTCGGTCAGGCTCCTGCCCGCGTATTGATGCCGCTATCGTTCATCGCCATTCTCGGCGGTATGACCACGCTGATCGGTTCCTCAACCAATCTGCTTGTCGCCAATTACGCTGCCCAGAGCTCTGATCTGAAACTCACCTTCTTCAGTTTTACGCCGATCGGCCTGATCATGGCCGCAACCGGGGCAATCTACGTATTGTTCGTCATGCCGCACCTGATGAAGAACCGCAAAACCATGGCGGAAGAGTTTCAGGCAACTTCCGGCAAGCAGTTCATCGCCCAGATCGAGATTACCTATGGCCATCCCCTGGTGGGGGTAGAAGCCGTGTCGGGCATGTTCCCCAAACTCAAGGACATGACGGTCCGTCTGGTGCAACGCGGCCAGAAGCCGCTTTTGCCACCATTCGAGAATGTTGTCCTGTCGCCCGGTGATACGGTCATTGTCGCGGCGACCAGAACGGCGCTTGCCAACGCGCTCGCCCGACGCCAGCCGCTTATGGAAGCAGAAGCGGACGCCAACGATACCCAGGCAAACCAGCCTGGTTCCTTGAGCCTGGCAGAAGTGGTGGTTGCACCGGCCTCACGGCTTATGGGCCGCACACTGCCTCAATCGGGATTTTATACGGAAACCGGCTGCCTTGTCATGGGCATCCAGAGACGCAGCCGCATGCCGCGCATGGCGATGAACGACATAAGACTGGAAGCCGGCGACGTCCTGCTGGTGGCCGGTACCGAGGACGAAATCGCGCGACTTCGCGGGAACCGGGACGTACTGCTTCTCGACTGGTCAACGACCGAGGTTCCACGCAAGCGGTATGCCCCGCGGGCCCTTGCAATATTTGCCTGCGTGGTCGCGCTCGCCGCCAGCGGCACGGTGCCGATTGTTTCAGCTGCGGTTGCGGGCACATTCGCGATGATTGCTTCCGGCTGCCTCAACATCCGCCAGGCCATGCGCGCAATCGACAGCCGGATCTTCATGCTGGTTGGAGCTTCGCTGGCCGGTGCGGTTGCGCTTGAGGCGACCGGCGGAGCCATGGCCATAGCCTCGGCTCTGGTCTATCTGCTCGAGGGGGCGTCTGCCCCGGCCATCCTGTCGGCTCTGTTTTTCATCGTGATGCTTCTGACCAACTTCCTGTCGAACAATGCTGCCGCGGTTCTGTTCACGCCGATTGCCATAAATCTGGCTGATCAGATCGGACAGGAACCCGAAGCATTCGTCGTTTGTCTGATCATTGCCGCCAATACATCTTTTGCAACTCCGGTCGGGTATCAAACCAACCTCATAGTCATGGGACCGGGTCACTATCGATTTATCGACTTCATGCGGGCTGGCGCACCGCTCGCGCTTATTTTATGGTTGACCTTCACGATAGTCGCCCCATGGTATTATGGACTTTAGAACCGATTTATGAGGGACCGCGGGACAAAATAAGGTGACACGGCACCCAACAGATCATCCGCAATTCTATCTCACGGCGCCAGCGCCCTGCCCCTATCTGGAGGGCAAACAAGAGCGCAAGGTTTTTACGCATCTCGTGGGGCATGGTGCCCCTGCCCTGAACGAAGTTTTGACCCAGGGCGGTTTTCGGCGCAGTCAGAATATTGCGTATCGCCCGGCCTGCGAGCAATGCCAGGCCTGCGTTTCCGTGCGCGTTCGGGTGGATGATTTCAAATGGAGCAAATCCTTCAAGCGCGTCTGGAAAGCCGGTTCGGAGATCATTGGCGCACGCCTGCCGGCAAGCCCGTCTGCGGAGCAATATGATCTCTTTCGCGACTATCTGGAAACACGCCACGAAAATGGTGGCATGACGGAAATGAGTGTTCTCGACTATGCCATGATGGTTGAAGATACCCATGTCGAGACCCTGGTCGTGGAATACCGGCGGCGCGGCCCGGACAGTTTCGTAACCGGCGCAGGAGAAGGTCCTTTGCTGGGCGTCGCGCTCAGCGATCAGCTCTCAGACGGTCTTTCCATGGTTTATTCGTTCTATGATCCGGATTTCACAGATACCGCCCTTGGCACGTATATGATCCTAGACCATATCGAACGAGCCCGGAAATTGCGGCTGCCTTATGTATATCTTGGATACTGGGTCGAAGGCTCTGCAAAAATGGCTTACAAGGCCCGGTTCAGGCCGCAGGAACACCTCGGCCCAAACGGCTGGGTCATTGTCGATGGTAACGCTTCCATCAGTTGTGGTTGAACCGCCGTTA
>NZ_JAILWL010000004.1 GCF_025698965.1 Roseibium sp. | reverse complement strand
ACGGGCGTGATCGATATTGTCATTTTAGATATTTGCTTGGAGTGCGTCATCTGAACTCTCGCCGTTGTTGGGGCCTTTCAGGTAGGGCTGCGTGTGAGTGTGGTTTCACTGGAGAGGCAAGGCGTCTCCACTTTTTAAAGAGCCAAATTGCATGTGAAACACTAGTTCTTTCGAATTTTTTCTATGCGCATCAGCTGTAGAAGTTTCGATTTGATCTGACGGTTACCGCCTTTGAGGCTGTGTTTGTCAGATCAGGTTCGGTCTATTTTCTTTTCGAGCCAAACCTGTTTTCCATCGACCAGGGTTTCCATAGGCGTTCTGCCACAGCACATTTTGCCCTGGTGCGTTCGTTCGTTGTTGTAGTGATCAATCCATAGATCCAGCTCCTTTTGCAAGTCATTGATGGTTTCGAAGACGGTCTTACGGAATGCAACCTGATAGAATTCCTGCAAGACCGTCTTGTGGAACCGCTCGCAGATCCCGTTTGTCTGCGGTGATTTTGCCTTGGTTTTGGTGTGATCAATGTCGTTGATCGCCAGATAGAGCTGGTAATCGTGGCTCTCTGCCTTGCCGCAATACTCGGTGCCCCTGTCGGTCAGGATGCGCAGCAAGGGCAAGTCATGCTCTTCAAATAACGGCAGAACACGGTCATTGAGAAGATCGGCCGCCGTGATTGGCGTCTTGGTTGTGTAGAGCTTGGCACAAGGCACCTTGGAATAGGTATCGACGAAGGTCTGCTGGTAGATCCGACCAACTCCTTTCATGGTGCCGACATAGAACGTGTCCTGAGAGCCCAGATAGCCGGGATGAGCCGTTTCGATCTCGCCGCAGGCCTCATCGTCCTGGGCCTTCTTCTCAAGAGCGGCAACTTGGCTGTCGGTCAGGATCGGGCCCGTTTCGGCCACATGGGCCTCCAACGCTTTCAGGCGTTGCTTGAAGTTGGCCAGATCGTTCCGGAGCCAGATGGATCGAACGCCGGAAGGGGATACAAAGACACCCCGTTTGCGCAGCTCGTTGGAAACTCGAACCTGTCCATGGGCAGGCTGTTCAAGAGCATAGGCCAGGACAGCGGCCTCAACCTGCTCGTCAACACGGTTCTTAAGGTTGGGTTTGCGCCGGCTCTTGTCCAGAAGCGCTTCAACACCGCCATCCTCTACGGCTGACTTGTAGCGGTAGAAGGTGTCTCGGGACAGTCCCATCACCTTGCAGGCCTGACTCACGTTGCCAAGCTCCTCAGCAAGGTTCAGAAGACCGACTTTGTGTTTGATGATCCGTTCGTTACTCTCGTACATGAGGGTTACCTTTTGGGCTTGAGATGATTGTTTGGTCACAACCATCAAAGCCGGTAACCCTCAGCTCGAAAACCGAGATGTCAGATCAAGTCTCAACTTCTACACATTAGGAGCTAAACAACCGCGCCCTCACCTCCCTTGCAACCCGGCCCAGCCGGTCGGATCGGGCGCTAACCGCTGCGGCAAATGGCACTGTCGCATTTCTAACGGGCCAACAATGTCGCGCCTCTAAACAGCTTTGACAATATATGTAAGAGCCAAGCTAGAATGTCACGGTTGGTCTATTCAGGAATGTCACACTTCCCGTCCGTCTGACGCTGGTCAATGTCAACGTTGGAAGAAAGACTGGCCTCGATCCACCCTAATCCCGACGAGCAGGAAGCCTTCATCGTGGTCAAGAGCGCGGATTCCGATCTGTCGCAGGATGTTCAGATCAAATTGCGTCCGGACAGGATCATTCTGCGCCGCGATGCCGCCATGCACTGGCAGGGTGTGCAGATCGAGGCCGACGCAATCACGATGACTCAAACGCCCACAGGTGAACCTATGTATTGGCATTTTCCAAAAATTGGTTGCAGTTAGCGAGCATCCCCTCTTCCTTTTGTGGTGAAAGGAAACAACTGGCCCCGCTTCGGCGGGGGCTTTCTCTGCTTTCATTTGTTGGATTTGCTTGCAATGACAGCATATTGTTATTATGATATCAGTATTCGATTAGTGCACCGTAGGAGGACAACATGGCAACTATGACCGTCAGAAACCTGCCCGATGACGTGCATCGTCGCGTCAAGTTTATTGCGGGCCAGCGTGGTATCAGCGTCGAAGCGGCTGCCCGTGAATTGTTGGACGAAGCCACCCGGCCCGCAGAAAAGCTAGGAGACCTAGTGGTCGCTTTTGCTCGGGATTTGGATGTTGATTTTCCAGAAATCGAACGCAGCCAAGAGCCTATAGGGGCGGCTGACTATTCATGATCATTCTCGATACGAATGTAATCTCAGAGCCGATGAGGCCCGAGCCGGAAGCCAGTGCTGTCGAATGGCTGAACGAGCAACACAACAGGGCTCTATATACTACGACAGTGAATGTCATGGAGCTGCGGTTCGGCCTTGAGCGTCTCCCAGATGGCAAGCGAAAAGATGATTTGTGGAAGGCGCTGGAATTCACTTTGTCACGGTTAGTAGGTCCCCGGATTTTACCATTTGATTTGGCGGCGGCTGATGAAGCTGCGCGGATCGCGGCGATGACTGAGGCAGCTGGCAAGAAAACCGGCGCTGCGGATGGCCAGATCGCTGCCATTGCCAAAACCCGAGGCTTTGCCGTTGCGACGAGAGACGTTGACCCGTTCAAAGATGCTGGGGTCGAGATCATCAACCCGTGGAATTTCCAGATCACCTAATGGAAGTGCTCATGCATGAATTTGTCCGGCGTACCCAGAACGTCGCTCAGAAAACGCTGGACCCGGCAATTGAGCAAGCGCCTGCTGGGAGCAGCCAGAAAAAGAATGCGCGGACATGTGAGCAGATTTGCGCGACATTTTCCTTCTTGACCAGATTACTGAGCCGGTGACCACATTTCTGGCGGATGGGCCTACGAAGGCGCGCCAACCAGACGGCACATCGCCGAATCGATGAACACCAGAAGCGTGCACGGGTTGCCGCGATCTTCAAACCAACGGTTCTCGCTGCCGTCGATTTGCACCAGCTCGCCATAGCATTCCTGGCGCAGCCGCGGTTGATGGAAGCACCGGCGCTGCTTGCGTGACAACTACAGTCCGTCCTCGATCGCCCATTGGCGCAGCGTCTCCTTGCCAACGTTAAAGCCGTGATGTTCCAACAGCATCTCGGCCGCCAGTGTCGGTCCGAAATCGTCAAAGTGCTCACGCACCAAAGTCATCAAATACTCGCGCTTGGCCGGATGGATGGCGTTGTTCGGACGGCGGCCGCGAGCCCGGTGCCGAGTCCCGCCAGGACCTTCGGACCGGAACGGGTCCAGACGGCATGTCTATCGTCTGCTGGGTCAGAAGTTCAGTCGGTCCGAGGCTACCAGACGTCTCGGCCGTGACCGTGCGACAATCTCCCGGGAGATCAAACGCAACTATTGGCATGACAGTGAGTTTGCAGATGCAGATGCTGATGGTTACCGGGCGATGACTGCCAGCGAGATGGCGCGTGATCGGCGCCGGCGGATCGGTAAACTCCACCGTCGCAGAGATCTGCGAACCGCGGTTATCGCCAAACTCAGAGACGGTTGGTCTCCAGAGCAAATAGCCGGACGCCTGAAGATTGAGCCTAGTGCTAAGATCGGGATTTGCCACGAGACAATCTATCGCTACGTCTATTCACCCGAAGGGCAACAGCAGAAGTTGGCTCGGTTTCTCCCAGAACGGCGCCGGAAGCGGCGTCCGAGATACGCTCGCAAACCTCAGAATGCGATCTTTCCCGTAGAACGCTCGATCAATTTCCGTCCGGAATCTGTGAACGATCGCAAGGAATTTGGTCATTGGGAGGCAGATCTGATGATCTTTCAGAGGAGCCACGGAGACGCCAATGTCGCGACGGTTGTTGAGCGGACAAGCCGATTCGACGAGCTCTTCAAGAACAATGACCAGCAATCCAAACCGATCATGGACAGGCTCATCAATGTGCTCGGGCATGCCCGACAAAGCCTGACATTCGACTGCGGTTTTGAGTTTGCCTCTTGGAGGAAATTGAGGACAGGAATGGGGTTTGAAGTGTGGTTATGTGACCCGTCTGCACCGTGGAGAAAAGGCGCTGTTGAGAAGAGATTGTCCATTTCGGCGTCGCAAAAACTTGAAAGGGGGCAGCCCTTTCGGCATTTTCGCTCCAGGAACTGGACAGTCTTTTCTCAAACTACGCTAAGAAACTTTCCGGCAAGGCCAGTTCCGCGTATGCAAAACATCTCAGGCCAATAGTGCAATGGCGTCGTCCACTGACAATGCTTACCCCAGTTTTAGAAATGCTACAGCCAAGGTTCCTCACGCATTGTCATTCAGAACACAGAAATATCATTACTTTTACATCCTATGGGTATCGGAAATGAGTGGATGGGGAACACACAGAAATAGAATTTCCAACAATGTTCAGGAGGAAACGCTTTCTACCGCTATCTGCGGTATCGATTTGGAAGGGAGCTAGGAGAGTATTGCGGTTTTCGCGGATTCCATGGTCGCAAATGCTGTGATGCCGCCGCACTGATGCAGTATTTCAGGACAACTTGCTACCTGACAGGCGAGATGAGAATAAAGACAAGATCCGCAGAGCTATCCGATATGGCCGGTATGAGCTGCATACTCGAAAAGCTTGTTGTGACCGGCGTGCGAAGCAAGCCGTTCAGTTCTTCCTTTGTGCGGGCATATTATGTCGAACATCCTCATCGTATCGAATGCACTGTTGTTGAAAATGAGAGAGGCCAAATAATTGGTTTCCAGTCGTTGAAACGGGCCATTCAAGACAATCCCTATGACATTCCTCCAGGTTGGGGAGTAATTGGAACGCATGTCGGTCCTGAGGTTACCAGACGTGGTCTTGGAAGACGATTGTTCTCAGTGTCGTTTGGTGTTGCAAAAAAAGAAAATATTTCAAAGATTTGTGCGTTTTTTGGGACAGAAAATTCCGGAGCTCTGGCCTACTACGAGGCCATGGGCTTTGAAGCGTGTAAGAGTACTAAAAATTGGGTTCAAATGTGTTTTGAGGTGATTTGACTGTTTCAGGTTGCCACCAGTACCCCGGCGCGCGACAAGACTATTATGAAACTCGTCTTGTCGCGACACATTCAAAATTTACTTCATGGCGTTCAAGCGAAATGCAATTTGCCGGTCGCAACTGCCACTGGGGTTACGGACGACTTCTTCTGATTTGAAATCAAGAACTTCCGTTTCCTTATCGCGCATCTGTTCAATCGTTACTCCGGGCTTGAACCACTGCAGAACCGCGTAATCACCGCCAGCATCCGTTAGAAAGGCGATTGGCTTGCCCCGTTTAATGATGCCTAAGCGGCCGACCCGGACTTCTTCAGTCGAAATATTGTGCACCTTGCCATCGATGGTCATTTTGTTCCGGCCGACATTGAGTTGCGCCAAAGTGGAGCTGGATGTGCCGACCCAATTTCCGAAGAAACGCTTGCCTTTTTTCTCAACCGACAAGCATGAGTTCGCTGAATTGGCAATGGAGAGGCGGACAGCAGTAACCTCAATTGGCTTTTCACCTTTTTCGGCGATCGTGTATTTCATCGAGTTTTTACCAGTTCGGTAAACTCGGATCTCGACTGGTGTATAGCCGGAATCGCCGAGTGTCCGAGTAAAGAAATCGAACTGATTTTCGTCATTCGTGCCTGCACGGCGGTACAGCCAATGCTTTGGCAGCCCGTATTCAAAAATCAGCCAGTCACTGACGACGAGGCCTTGCGGTCCATTGGTTTCATTCAGCTGCCAGACACCCGTATGGAACGGGCTTTCGGCCTGGGCCGACGCAATAAATGACGCTGTTGCCACAGTCGCAATCGTAGCCGCCTTGGCGAAGGCTTTCAAAACGGACCTTCCTGTGAATTCAAGCATAGTGGTTTGCCTCTGTTCTAACATTACCCCTGCAATAGATCGGATAACTAAAGTCGCGATAGCATTCAAGCAATGAATATTTCGACTATTGCGGTTGTATTTTGTAATTTGATAGAATTTTCCAAGAAAAAGAGAGAATCTAAACTATGAGGCCGAAATTACCAGCGACGAAGCAGTTGCTTGGGATCAAGGCTGATTTTTGGTCTGGCTGTCGCTGTTTGACAAAAGATTTCGTCTACGAGACCAGGTTGCTTTGTCAATTCGAAAACAAGACTTCTTTGTATTTCGTTTTTCTATGAGTTTTACATTCTTTTGATATTCATAACTGTCCTAAACAGGTCATTGAAACGGCTCGTTTTTATTCTGCAAAAGAAAGGAAATTTCGTATAAGTAACGGAAAAAAAATGGAGAAATAGATCGGCAACTTCGGAGTTGGAAACGAATTTGGTCGAATTTATTCGTTTGATTTAAACAAAATACAATCTGGCCTGAAATCTTGATTTTTCTTGGGCGTCAGCTGCAAATTTAGGATGTGTAGAGGAGGGCAAGATAGAGGAAGTGGGACCACTTCCTGATGTTTAAAACGCATACCCCATTGTCGAACATCATGATTTTGAAGACTTATTCGCTCTTTGAGCTCAACGCAAAACGGCCGTTACGGGAGTCTTAACTGCATCTTAAGCATGTATTGACGTCTGTGGACAACTTAGGCAAGTCATCTGATTTGAAGATGTACAAGTACAATCTCAAATAGTAAAAGCGACCTTGTTAGCGGCTCGGACGATCTTTTTTGGCGATCAGACCGTCCGAGCCTAGCGAACACCAACTATCACTTGATGCTCGCATAAGGGGTACGACGAACAACTCCACTTGAAGTCTGTATTGGTCGCACGAGCTTGAATTCTTCAAATTCAGGCACTTGTCGCTGAATAGTGCCTGAGTGTGCGGCCAGTACGGCTGTCTTTCAACAATCTTCTATAAATCTGAGGGCGTTCTATTCCAAGAACGTTAATGACCCATGCCGTCTACACCTTCCAAAGGTGCACGGTCGCGTTGGGGGACGACTCGCTTTGAGCTGCAGACCAACTATGACCGAATTCAATCCGTCGTAAATGACAGTCCGAACTTTACCGTGGCTTACGACAAGCTGGTGAAGTTGAACCTTCTGACCGTCACCTATGCCGCCTTCGTGCGCACCTGGAAGAAGGTGAAAGCGGAGATGGACAAGAAGGCCACTGATAACCAGCCGGTCGACCAGACAAGACCCAAACAAGAACCCAAAACCCGGAAACCACTTCCCAAGGTCAGCACCGGGGACATCAACAAGTTCACGCTGCGAACCGGTGATGAGGGGAGCAAGCTATGGTGAAGACCGTCCACATCGTCATGCAGGGCAAAGGCGGCGCTGGCAAAAGCCTCACCTCCTCCATGCTTGTCCAGTATCTCAACTATGCCGACTATAATGTGCATGCCATCGACCTGGACCCGACCACACCGACCCTCTCCGCAATTGCGGCATTGAACGCTTTACCGATCCAGATCATGGACGGCGACGATATCAATCCGCGGTTTTTTGATGACCTTATGACCCGGATTTTCGAGGTCGGTGAAGACACGCACACAGTCATCGACACCGGAACGTCTTCTTTCATTGCGACGTGCTCTTATTTGGCGGAAAACATCGCATTCGAGCTGATGCAGGAAGCCGGTATTCAGGTCTACATTCACTGCCCGGTGTGCGGTGGGGCCGCGCTCGATGACACGTTGAACAGTCTGTTGAGTATTCTGGACCACTTTGCGAGCGTTCCGGTTGTTGTGTGGGTCAACGAATTTTTCGGCCCTGTTGCCAAGAACGGCAGGAGCTTCGCGGACAGCACTATCTACGAGGATAATACGGATCGTATTGCTGCGGTGATGATGCATCCCAAAGTGCAGGCCGGAACCTTCGGCGAGGATATCCGCGCGATGATGCAGGCCAAGCTGACGTTCGCGGAAGCTATTCAGTCGAGTGAATTTAATGTCATGGCCCGTCAACGTCTCAAGATCTACTGGACCAAGGCAATCGACCGCCTGGATAATGCCGCGTTCCTTGCGCCAGCCGAGCTGGAGACCGCCGAATGAGCCTTGCCGTCGCAAAGCAGCCCGAGCCCGTTCTCGAAGAGCAGTGGAAGCAGATGACGTTCGATGAGGCCATAGAGGTTGCACACAGGGAAACCGGGATATCCTACCAGAGGGATGATCCTGTGTTGGCGGTGGTGGCAATCTTGAACGCCTTTGGAGAACGCTTGAAGGGACTTTTGGAAGACGAACGAAAACGGGTTTCCGATCAGTTCCAAAACGATGTTTCCGGGGTGAACGAAGCCATTGACCACAAGGTCAATGACGTTGCGGCCACCATTCACAAGGTCGCGGAAAATCTTGGCAACGACAACATTCAAACGGTCGTGGGTGCCGTCGCACAACACGCTATTGAAACCGACAAGATCACGCGGACTATCCGCAAAGCCTTCTATGGCTTTAGCGCCCTCGCCTTCACCAACTGGATGGCCGTCGCAGCCTTCTATCTCATCCTAAGATAAGGGATTTTGAAAATGAACACGCTCAAGAGACTCGGACTCCATCCAATTTTGCTCGTTAAAATTGATTTTAATAAGATTGCAATCAATTCGTGCCTTGCAGTTTCGCTACTGTTTCCGACCTGCGCCATGGCGCAGGACTGGTCCGCGCCTGCAACCGGCATGTTGGAATCTCTTGAGAGCGGATTGATCAATATCGCCGCTCCAGTGATCGGGGTTGGCGTCATCATCTATGGCATTTGGGCCATGGTCACGGGCCGCATCGACATTATGCGGCTTGCTCAGTTGGTTGGTGCCGGTGCTCTCGTAATCTTCGGTCCTACCGCACTTCGTGCACTTCTGTCAGCAGCTTGAGGAGACGTGAGGCATGAAAGCGCAAAGCCCTATCGCACTTCACATCCAGGAGCCGATAAAGATCCTCGGCATGCCACCGCTCCACGCAGCCCTAGTGATGATCGGCGAATTACTACTCGCTACCACTGGCGGGTTTCTGGCCGGGAATGTGGTGGGCTTTGCGCTTGTCGTTGTCACGACGCCCACAGCAATCGCCTGGATCATTCTTCTCAGACGCCGCGAACCGCATTGTGAATCTCTGCTGCTCCATCCGGCAACGTTCTTCCAGGCGAAGAAAACCCGCCGTCTGGTGACCGGTTTCCCGCTCAAGACACCAACGAAAAGGAAAGCTAACTGATGCTGCTTGGCACCCTCATGACAGGCGTTGCCGCCGTTGGCGCTGCGGCGCTGGTAAGTTCCAAAAGCCGCAAGTACCTGCTTGGCGAAGTGGAACAGGACTGGCTTGCGAACGAACTGGAGTTTGACCAGCTTCTGGCCGACAATCAGACCGTCTCCTTGAAGGACGGTTCACTCATTCGCGTATTTTCGCTGTCCGGTCTTTCTTACGAGACGAGAAGCGTGCCTGATCAGGAAAATCTGGCAAGAAGCCGTGCCAGCACGTTTAAGCAGTTCCTCAGTGCCGGTACCAGTTTGCGCATGTTTGGCATCAAACGGCGGCGCGATGTGAGCTTTAAAGCCGAGTGGCCTTCCGTCACCCTCAGGCAAGTCGGGGACGCTGAACAGCGGCTTTACCAGAATGCCTATTCGCTTGTCTGGTATCTGGTTTTGACAACCAAGACCTCCGGCGAGCTGGAAAAGACCTCGCGCGGTCTTATGAGCGGCTTCAATGACTACAACATCCGTGCAGTGGAAGCCGCTCCTGAGGAAAACAAGCCCTGTGAGCTGACCCGCGTTCTCAATTACCTGGTCTGCGGCGAGCTGAAACCGAACCTTGCCCGGCTCAGAACCGGATTCAGCGCAAACCTGCCCGCGTCGGATATTCATATTTCGACTGATGGCGCGATAGATACGTTCACACCGCACAAGACACGAACTCAAGTCATTGCCGTGCGCGGCTGGCCGGAAACCGTTTCCGGCATGCTGGTTTCCCGATTGCTGGCCCTGTCCGGAGAGATTGAAGTCTGCCAGATCGTCAAGCCGCTCGATACACCCAGGCAAATTGCCCTCTTCACACGCCAGATCACCGAGCAAAAGCACAACTTTTTCGGGACCGGCGCGGTTCTGGCCGAGTTGGAAGCGGTCAACGAAGACCTATTGAACAACGCTCATCAACTACAGGAAACGCAATTCCAGATTACGGTGCGCTCCCGTGACGAGCACGAGCTGGCCTCACTAATGGATCAGGTGACCGCGCTCCTGGACAATGCGCGGATCCGCTACTCAATCGAAACCGTTGGCGCGGCGACTGCCTGGTTCAACCGCATGCCGGGCCGAGACAAGCTTCTGCGCCCGCTCAAAATATCGGAGGGCAATGTCGCCGCTCTGTGGCCATTCCAGTTCTCTCCGATCGGGATCTGGTCCAGCCCGTTCGGTGACCGCCCCGTGCGTCTGTTCAAGACGCCGACCGGTCAGAACTATGCGTTCCAGTTCCATGTATCCGACAAGCCGCAGTCGCCGGGCAACTATCTGATGTTTGCCCCGACAGGCGGCGGTAAGTCGACCCTGATCCTTCACTTGCTTGGGGGGCTCGCAAAGTTCCATGGCGTTCGAAACTACGTCTTTGACTCCAAGGACGGTGCCCGCTTCATGATCGAAGCGTTCGGCGGTGTTTACCAGGGCTATCAGGACCTCGCCCTGAACCCGCTCGATATCGATCTTGACGACAAGTCGGCCCGTCATCGCGTGCGCCTGATCCTGCAAGCGATGCTGGGCGAGGCGTTCGATAAAGATATGGACGATTATCTGCATGCTGCGCTCGACATGGCCGCGGAGCTCGATCCGGGCGTGCGCACGCTCGACAATATCTATGGCGCGGCGTTCCCGGCGCAGTCCGATATCCGCCGCGCCTTTGCAAAGTGGGTCAAGCAGGAAGACGGAGCCGAAGGTCAGTTCAGTCACGTCTTTAATGCCCCGCGCGATCAGATCACCGGATTTCTGGAGAAGTCCTTCCTTGTCGGCATCAACATGAATGAGGCCCTGATGGATCCGGTTCTGGGGCCACCTGTGGTCGCGCATATCTCCGCTGTGATTTCTACCGCAGCGAAGACGGGAAACAGTGGCTTTTCCATCTTTATCGATGAGGCGGCAAACCTGCTGCGCAACAATGGGTTCCGGTCCGTTGTCCGGGAAATGTACCAGGAATACCGGAAGCTGAACGGCCTTGTCGGTCTGGCCTTTCAGGAACCGGGTGCGCTCCTGGAGTTCGATGGTGCTAGCGCCATGATCGAAAACGCGCAAACACTGTTCTTCCTGCCGAACAGCCAGGCGAAGGTTGAGAACCTTGAACCCTTCAATCTGTCCCAAGAGCAGATCGCCTTCATCAAGGGTGAAGGCGAAATGAAGGGTGGTCGTCAGGTGCTCGTGGTCAAGCGCTTCGAGGCTGCGAACTTCAATGAAAGCACGATTTTGGACGTGGACCTGTCGGGCCTTGGCGATGCCTTGCGCTTCTACCGTTCCGGCCCGTCTGCCGTCCAGGACCTCCTGAACACGAAAAACCAATGGGGTGACCAATGGCTTGCAAAACTCTGAACATCGCTCTCGCTGGCCTGATGCTGGCATCCGTTTTTGTGGCGCCGGCACAAGCGGCGATGGCCGTCATCGATGTGAAGAGCATCACGGAAGCCCAAAAGCAGCTCACGACGATGAAGGAGCAGCTTGGTGCGCTGAAGGACCAACTGGATACGGCCAAGGAAAGCCTGTCTGTCGTTACCGATCAGCTCGACACCCTGAAAGAGGTTCAGGGCATTGCTGACGAAACCCTGTCTTCGATTGGTGAGATCGGCAGCCTGTCTATTCCGTCCCTCAATTTCCAGTCGCTGGCGTCCAGTGTTTCCGGTGACATGGCGTGTCTCATTCCGGATTACAAATCGCTGATGCCTTCCATCAAGATGGAAGACGTTGACTTTGGTTCGATCTGCGAACGCGGCAACGCCTATAAGTCCGGTCTCGTCGCCACTCCGGACTCACTTGCTGAAGGCACTTGGGAAGAAAAGACCAGCATTCAGAAGTCGGTCCATCAAAACCGGATAGCGACGATTACCGACGCTACGATTAAGGGCTTGGCTCAGTCTGACGAAGCCCATGAAACAGCGGTCAAAACGTTGGAAACCGCCCAGGAATACAAGAGCGCCGGTCAGACCGCAGAGACGATGCAAGACCGTCTGCAGGTGCTCATTGAACTGCAGGTCGCCCAGCTTGTCACGTCCGCGCAAACCAATCAGATCCTCGCCCAGCTCCTGAAAATCCAGGCATCGGAATCCCTGAACAACGGTGTGCCGATTGCCAGTGAAGTTGCCGAAGACCGAAAATACAGCGGTGAAGGCGAGGAATAAGCGGTGGCGACTACTTCTTGCAACATCTGTACGATCTTCACCGCCTATCAGAGCCACGCCGAATCAACGCTCGATACACTTGTGAATGCGGTCCATGGACCCTTTCTGGCAATCATTGTCGGCATCGTTGGAATGTGGGTCGTCTGGATCGGCATTCAGGTGTTTGTCGGCACTCTCGATCTGGCCGGAGCTCTCAAACAGGTCTTTTTCTTTGTCCTTGGTTTTGGCTGTTTCATCGGCCTGCAGGGTGGCCTCATCAGTGAAGCCTTCAATGTGTCGGTCAACATCATGGGTGGCCTCTCCAGCGAAATCATGGGCCAGGGCGGGTCCGGCCTTTCCGGTCTCGATGCTCTTTTGCAAGGCGTTGAAACAGGAATTGGCGGCGTCTTCCAGATCGCAACCACAATCATGGGCGCGGGTGGCTGGACGGATGCCCCGAAATACATCCTGTACGGCGTGGCGCTACTTCTTCCCTATGTCATCCTGCTTGTTCTCTTCCTCGCTCACACCGCCGTTTCCCTGTTCCGGCTGACGCTCATTCTTGGCGTTTCTCCGTTCCTTGTCGGCATGGCAGCGTTCCCGTTTGGCCGCAATCTGATTGGTGCGGGCGTGCGCACCATTCTCGGATCGATCGTCACGATGCTTTGCGTTTCGATTGTGTTCTCGCTGGTGATCGCGAGCGTCGAAGGTCTCGGAGTGACCGGGGACGCAACTCAAAACGCGGAAGAATATATCGACCTCACAAGTGGTTCGTTCCTTCTCGCCATGATCATGGGTTGGCTTGGCGCGGCTCTGATTTCCGAAGCGGTCAACATGGCCGGTCAGGTTTCCAGCTCCGTCCTTGGAACCGTATCCGCTGGCATCATGTCAGCCGGTGCAATGCGCGGTGCGTCCATGGGCGTATCGGCTGGACGTGCGGCAGCCGACCTCACCGGACAGGGCGGTCAGGCGATGTATGACAAGAACTGGTCGTCCATTCGACCGCGACCGGGCGGGATCATCGAATCCGCCGGCAAGTAATTCCTCCCCTCCCCTTCTCTCAAAGGTTCTTCAAACAATGAAGCACTTCAGACTCGTATTGTGCCTTGGTTTCCTCATTTCCGGCTGTGCTCAGGTGGAAATGCCGGTTGAACCCGATGGCATCGACAAGATGCGCAAATCCCCGTGTGCTTGCGCTGAAATCGAATACGAACCCGGCTCGTTCGAGTGGGTGGAGGCCGCCTAATGGCAACCATCATACTCCCCAAGTCCGAAGTTGCTGAGGTTTCGGGGGGCAAACCGGAACCGAAGCACGCCAATATTTTGAAGGCCGATCCGTTCGCCTACAAAACGGCTCACCGGCGCATGGCATGGCTGTTGCGCCTGTCGGTTGGAACGAACATCGCTCTGGCGGTGTGCGTGGTCGCAGCCCTGCAGGCTCTCGTTACGCTTGTCCCGCTGAAGGAAACGGAAATCGCACTTCTTCGCGCGGACCCAAACGACGACCGGATTTACCGCGTTGAACCGATTTCAATGCAAGTCGATGGGTTCGAGCTGATGCTTGAGAAGCTAGCCCGTCGTTATGTGCGTCAGATTCTCACCATCGACGACACGACTCAGAACACCCGGTTCAAGGAAGTCCGGACCTATTCTGATCCGGAGTTTTTCAACTCGTATGTGAAGTCCAACAAGAGCGTCATTGAAAACGGGATTGAAGACGGTCTGAACCGCTCGATCACGGTCAAAGGCGCCTATCAGGTCGATGACTATGATGGCGTCTATCTCTACGTCGTCGAGTTCCTCCAGACCGACAAGATCGGCCGCGAGAAGCCGAAGCGCCGCCATCTGCGTGCCTTCCTGGAAATGACCCCCCGCCCTCATGACGTTTCCGCGACTGAGCGGTTCGAGAACCCTCTCGGTATCCGCGTGCTTGGCATGTCCATCAAGGAGCAAACCTCGAAATGACGATCCGAATGCCTACGCAGCCACTTCGAAACGTCGTCTCTGCACTCGCAAATTCCGCAATTCCGGAAACTTGGAACTGGTTCGTTGGTTCTGCCGATCGTCCGCAGATCTTCGATCCTGCCAACGTTAACCGACATTCGATTTCCCTTCCCGTCCGTCAAGGAACACGCCTGACCATGTTCGCTCGCATTCTTACTTTCACCGCCATTCTGGGTTTGGCGACTTCTGCGGCTGCCCAAACACCGCTCAACCGCGGCCCGGCAACTCCGGGGGCAACGCCGAACACACCGACGCAGCGCATTGCTGCCGCAAATGATGCAGTCACATCCACCTTGCCGGTTGGTTCTGTCAGCCAAGCGCAGGCACAGGCTGGAGGCAATTACGGTCCCCTCGCCCGGCCCTCTGCTGTCGGCGGGCAAATTCAGGAAGCTTGGTCACGTCCCGGCAAGAACCAGGGCATCCACGTTGAGAACTTTTGCGGCGATTGCGTCTATAAGGTCCGCCTGCGTCAATACATGGTCAGCGCGATCCAGTTGCCGCACGGCATCAAGATTAAGTCCGCCGACCTTGGCGATGCGTCCCGTTTCGAGGTCAAGAAACGATCTGACAACACGCTGGCTGTCAAGCCGACCGGCGCAGGCGTTGACAGTTCGATGATCGTCTACACAGACGACGGCGACGTTTATTCCTTCTATCTCAGAGCCGAAGGCATCAACTCCATATCCGTTCCGGATCTTTCCTATCGGATCGTTGGGCCGAGCTCACCCGGCATGGCCTTTGTCGAGTTTGATGCCAAAGGCAATCCGATGCTGACCGCGACCGCGGCTGTTGCCACACATGGCTCTAACGACTTCCTGAAAACCGCGAAATTCAATCCTGCAGCTTTGCGCGGCTGGAATGATTACAAGCTTTGGGGTGACCGGAAGCTGCGTCCCGAACAGGTTTTTCGCGACGACAATTTCACCTACATTCAGTTTGGCGACAAGTGGAACGACCTGGAACTCCCGACCGCCTATGTCGTGGTCGATGGCATTGACGAGCTGGTCAATACCCGCGTCCAGGGCACCACCTTCATTGTCGAAAGCACCCACCGCCTGATCACTCTCAAATCGGGCCAAGCCTTCATGTGCATCCAGTACAAGGGGGCGAAATAACCATGGCCGTTTGTGAACTCCTCCTCGCCCTCGGGCTGACCTTCGGAGGGACCTGCAAGCCGGAACCGGCACAGCCGCGCGGCCTACCTGCCAGTGATCCGGCCGTGTTCTCTTATGAGAAGCCGAAGCCCCCGGAGCCGAAGCAAGAACCCAAGGTGATCACCATGCCCCCGGTGATCATCGAAAAAGAAGTCATCAAGGAAGTCGTGAAACCTGTCGTTGAGACGAAGGAAATCGTCAAGACGCAGACCGTCACCAAATACATCGAACCGCCGAAAGCCGTTTCGCGCGCGCCGACGGACTACGAGCTTGCCTTGCAGACGGCCTTGCGCCAGCGCGCCGCCATGCAAACAACGCTGGCCGGCGCAGACATCACAGGTGATTTTTCCGATGCAGGGAACCGCCCCAGGCCGCAGAATGCGAACCTGCCCGCGTTCCCGCCGCCCGAGGGCATCGATCCGCAGAACAACCGCTACTCCGCCCCACCGCGCTATTCGACCGGCGCTGTCGACAACACCCGCATTCTGACCGCCGACCGCTATATCACCGGCATTCTGGAAAGCGGCATCAACAGCCAGCTTGCCGACAACGGCTCCGTTGTTGTCCAGGTCAGCCGCGACGTCTACGGCTATCACGGGCGCACCAAGCTTGTGCCGAAGGGGTCGCGGATGATCTGCGACTACGCGTCCGTCGACAAGGTTGGCCAGACCCGGGTCGGGTTCTCCTGCAGCCGGATCCTGCTTGGTGAAAGCCGCGCGGAAATCTACCAGCTCAAAGCGAACATCGGCGATGCCCAGGGCTATGCGGGTCTTTCCGGTGAAGTGAACAACCGCTTCTGGGAGAAATACGGCTTCGCGATCCTGACCGTCGGGATCGGCACCGCGGTCGAGGCCGCCGTCTCCGGTTCTCAGCAAATCGATTCCTCGAATTCCAATGTCATCGCGAATGGCCTGTCCGGAGCCAGCGAGAACATTGGAACCATCACTGCGGCCCTCCTTGAGGACACAGTAGACCTTAAGCCAGTCATCCGGATTGCCCAGGGCACGCGCGTTCAGGTACGCCCGAAGTTTGACTGGTACCTCGCTGATCCCCAACAAAATTAAGAGAGTTTGGAATGCACTTGCACAAGTACATGTATTGCGGGCTGCTGGCGGTCACACTGGCTATCCCACAGCGAGCGGTGCTGGCTCAGACAGCGGCGCCGCCGTCTGTTGAAGCTAGTGCCGGGGATAGGCAAGTCCTTATCAAAGAGGACCTGTTTACTGTGTCGCCGGTATTGGAAACGGAACTGTCGTCCGACACGGCCGTTCCGGTCGAGCTGCAATTCAATGCACGTCCCAACACCACCGAGAGCGTCGATATCAGCGGTATTATGGCCGAAGGGTTCACGCGTACTGTCAACGTCAACGGGGAAGAAATCGCTCAGGTTGTTGTCACCCGGCTGAAGAAAGACACGAACTTTGTCGATCTTGAAGCCAATGACTTCACCAGTCAGTTCGGTGTTGACAGCAAGCGACTCCTGCCGACGACGGCGATTTCCGTCAATGGTGACGAAGCTGAGTTTGTTCAGGCCGTTGCTCAGCTATCGGCCAAGGAAGAGACCGACGAGTCAAGCTCCCAGGACGACAGGGAAACCACGTCTACAGAAGGGGCTAGTGTCGATAGCGAAGGCGGTAGCGCTAACGAAAATCCGGTTGCTGGCGGCTACGAAACTCCGAACCGTCTGGCACAGGATGAAGAGGAAGAAGAGCGCGAGCCCAATCTTTCCTTCAATGTCACGACTGACGGCTGTGAACCGATCATCGATCTGGCTGGCGGCACCGTGCGCCAGACATCCATGTCCGAAACGCTCGAAGACGGCGTTGTCACGGAAACGGATGCGTGCTCGCCCAATGGGGTCGTCTGGAACATCCAGAAGAATTACGAGGTCTGCGAAGACATCGTAGACCAGGCCAATTTGGTCGCCCGTCCGCAATATGTCAGCTACTACAATGACGACAACGGCGCGCGCTATGACCTGGCCGGGTGTCAGCCGGACACTTCGGTGTCGTTCGCTATCACCGAGAGCGATGACGCTTGTGCGCCTGAACTCGATTTTGACCGTGAGGTCGTCTCGCTCATGTCGCAGCTCACCTATCGCAACCGGTCCGGTTCGGAGGTCGTTGTCCAGTCCTGTGAAGGCACCGGCGACACGATCGACATGGAACGCTCCTATGGCGAGTGCGATGAGCTGGTCGATAGCACCAAGGGGGTCGCCTACCAGCAGTACAAGCTGGTTTATGCCGATGACCAGGGATCGGTGCACACCGTGCGCCAGTGCGCGCCGGATGAAAGTGACGGCTTCGACTTCCAGCGGTCTTATGACGAATGCAACATCGACATCGATTTGGAAGCCAGGATCTCACGACCGCAATATGCCCTGTTCTACCAGGACCTGACGGGGACGAAGCAGGTTGTCACGCAGTGTCAGCCCGACACGGACAAGCGCTTCGTGATCGAAGAGAGCTTTGCATCCTGCACCGATATCGTTGACATCCATGCCGGATACGCAACCCCGCAATACCGTCTCTTTTATGAAGACGACGGCGGTGTTCAGGTTGTGGTGCAGGAATGCAAGCCGTCCGGGGACCAGACATACCAGATCTCGGAACTGGACACCGGCTGTGACGATTATGTCGATCTCACAAACGGTCTGGCCTATCCGCAGTTCACGCTGTCCTACACCAACAACGCCAACAAGAAGGAAATCGTTCGCGAATGTGCCCCGAGTGAAGACACGTCCTATCCGCTGGTCAAGAGCTACGATGGCTGCGATGTCGTTGCGGACCTTGAGGCCCTTGAAGCCAGGCCGGAGTTCCGCTGGTCCTATCTGGACGCGACCTTGAAGCAGATCCATGTCACGGAGTGTGCACCGGACGAGGAAACGGCCTTCGTGATCGAAGAGAGGCAGAACTGTACGTTCGACTTCGACTTTGACACCGGTGTGGCAACGGTCAACACGTCGCTTGTTTACACCAACGGCGATGACGTTGAGGTCAGTGCGCGCGAATGCGGGCCTTCGCAAACCATCGACCCGATCCGGATGACGGCGGATACCTCGAACTGTTCCCTGCAGCACAATTACGGGTCCGGCGTCTCCACCGAAATGGCGATGTGGACCTATGAGTATGACGGTCAGCTGTTCCAGGCGTCGCCCTGCATCACCACGGATGCCACATATACGCATGCCCAGGTGTTCGAGAAGAACGGCATCGATGTCTGCACACCGATTGTCGATCTGGCGAACGGGCAGGCGGCACGCCAGTACCGGACGGAAATCACCGTTGATGGCCGCGAAGAGGTCATTGCCGGTTGCCAGCCGGACGAAAGCAACATGCTCGGCATCGAAGCGACCACGGATGGATGCGAGGATGCCGCCTCGTTCGATCATGACCTTGCTGCAGGCGTGTCTTATGGCCGGGAACGGTTTTATTACAACGTGCCGGGTCAGGGACGGGTCTATGTCACGGGCTGCCAACGCAATGACCAGACGTTCACGCATTCGGTCAGCCCCAATGGCTGGAAGAATAATGACAGCACATTGCGATCGCAGCAGCTGGTGGACGTGTCGATCAAGGTGAATGGCGCAGCCTACCAGATCGCGACATCCTACCTTCAGCCGGGAACCTCAGAAGTTGCCTACAGCTTCCTGCGGAACCAGGACGATGCGGATTATGCGAGCAAATACTATGACGGTTGCAACGAGATGATCCCGACCAAGCGGACCAAGCTCTATACGCGGCCCGACGGGTCAACCTATTCCCTGCCGTCGGGCAGTGGAACAACGATCAACAACGGCGACAAGTGTGTGCGGTCCGTTGAGACCCAGACGCTCGGCAACCGCAAGATCTGGGTCGCGGGCAAGGGCTATACCCACCGGATCAGGGATGGAAACGGCAATCTGTTCTATGCGGGCAACGGATGTAATTCCGGCGGCAAAACGTTCTCCGGCAACGGACCGTATAGCCATGTCAGCTCGTCCGGACCGTCAACCGGCTGTAACCACCCCAGTAATGAAGTCAGGATGTACCATGAAGTCCAGGAGCGATCGAAGATCGTCTATCCGGACGGCTCGGTAATCTATGGCGACTGGCAATCGACCGGTTGGACAACCTGACGGCTTGCCACCCTGGCAGGGGCTCCAGCCCCTGCCCCTGCCCTCTCCCCCCAAAACATGAACCGCTCCGAGGTGTTCTCGCATGTCTCAAGTTCTCCTGGAAAAAATCCTTGAACCACTGTCCCGGCATTATGCCGAGCGGCAAGTTGTTGAGGTCCGGACCAAGGCCCCCGGCAAACTGATCGTGGAACGCCGCGACCTGGACAACCGGATCGCGGAAGTCGATGAGCCGGATTTGACATTGCACCGGATCAAGACAATCTGCCGGGCCTTGGCGAATATGAAAGGTCTGGAATTTGATCCGACCGCAAAACCGCAGCTCTCAACGATCCTTCCCGGCGGCCACCGCTTCGAATGCCTGATTGGCAATTCCGTTGTCTCCGGCCTGTCTCTCGCGATCCGATGCAAGCACCCGCACCAGATCACCCTTGAGGATATGGGCCTCAACGCGGAAATGATCGGTTACCTGAAGACGGCCCTCGACCAGCAACGCAACATTGCCATCTCCGGATCGACCAACACCGGCAAGACCACGCTGCTTAACAACCTGCTTTACTATCTTCCCAATGACCGGCGCGTGGTCAGCGCCGAGGATACGCCCGAGCTTGAAGTCGGCCGGTTTTTCAATGGTGTCTCGTTGCTGGCGGCGCGCGATACCGCGCAAGGTGCAGGTCAGCGCACATGGCAGCAGCTCTACGATCATAAAATGCGCATCTCGCCCGATAATATTCTGTTCGGGGAAATCTCGACGCAGAACGCCTTTGCCGCCTTGAACGTTCTGAACACCGGTGCACGCGGCTGGATGTGCACCGTGCATGCCGAAAGCGCCGAGCTTGTTCCGGCCAGGTTCCAGGAAAACATCAACGCGGCCGGTCAGACCTTGCCGGATGCCGAAGGCTTCATGCGCCGCCTTGTCGATCTTGTGATTCACATTCGGCGCGATCCGCGCGGCCAGCGGGCCATCTCCGAAATCTACGAGATGAAAAATGGCCGCTATGTTTGGCGCGGCGGCCAAGCCGTTTGTGATGAGGCGGCGTGATCAACCATGCATCTGATGCGGTTTTTTGCCGTTTTGGCTTGTGTCGCTCTTGTCGGCGTGACGCTGACAGGATGGCACACCACGCTGGGATTCAATCCGCTTCAAGCCGCGTGGTGGCAATGGCTCCGCGATTTCTGGATCCAGGCCCGGAGCTTCCCTACAGAAATTCTCTATCCCTCCTATGCCGGTATGGCCGCGTTTCTGGTGTTGATGCTGATCGGCGCTATCGTATCGACCGGCGCCAGGTCAGAAACCATTTTCGGTGGCCGGAAGCAGAAAGACCTTCACGGCACCGCCCGTTGGGCCGAAACCCGGGACGTGAAAGACAGCGGTCTTTTGTTCGATACAGGCGTTGTTGTCGGTGGCTGGCCGACACGCTGCGGCACGAAGATGCTGCGCCACGATGGCCCCGAACATGTTCTTGCCTTTGCGCCGACCCGCTCCGGTAAGGGTGTTGGCCTCGTTCTGCCGACGCTGCTTTCCTGGGAAGAAAGCGCCCTTGTCCTCGACATCAAAGGCGAAAACTACGCCCTGACGGCTGGCTGGCGGGTATCGCAGGGCCAGAAGATCTACCGTTTCGATCCTGCCGCCGATCGTGGATCCGTTCGATACAATCCCCTTCAGGAAGTGCGCCTTGGCACTGATCATGAGATTGCCGACTGTCAGAACATCGCAATCATGATCATCGATCCGGACGGCACCGGCCTCAAAGACTTTTGGATGCAGGAAGGCTACGGCTGGCTGTGCACCGCGATCCTACATGTTCTTTATCGCATCAAAAAACAGGAAAACCGCACCGCGACCCTTGCGGACGTGCGCGCCTTCATGTCGATCGGCGATGACAAGGAGCCGGAAACGATCAGTGAAAAGGCTTTGGCCGCCGCCGCCAAAGCCGCTTTCAACGGTGAGGAAGACGACAGTTTCAACCGCCTCTTGAAGGACATGGAGAACTATGAGCACGGGCGCGAAATCGTCAATGATGAGGTTCGTCTTGGCGCGGCCCGCATGCGCAAGCGGTCCAGCAACGAGCGGTCCGGCGTTCATTCCACCGGCACCTCTCAGCTAGCGCTTTACAGCGATCCGATCGTGGCCCGCAACATATCGGAATCCGATTTCCGCATTGCCGATCTGATGAATGGCGAGACGCCGGCGACACTTTATATTGTCATTCCGCCTTCCGACATTGCCCGTTTGCGCCCGCTTGTGCGGATCCTGCTCAACCAGTTCCTGACCCGCCTCACCTCTCACATGGCGTTCGAAGGCGGTCGATCCGTCAAGCATTACAAGCACCGCATGCTCTTGATGCTCGACGAGTTCACATCTGTCGGCAAGCTGGAGATTTTTGAAAAGGCCATCGCGTTCATGGCTGGCTACGGCCTGAAAGCCTTCGTCATCGTCCAGGACCTCACCCAGCTTCAGAAAGCATACGGGCGCGAGCAGTCGATTATCTCAAACTGCCATATCCGGATCGCTTACGCCCCGAACACGATGGAGACCGCGAAAGTCCTTTCTGACATGGCCGGTAAGACCACGCTGGTTCAGAAAAAAACCTCAGCCAGCCACACCACCGGCCGGATCGGCACGAACTATTCCGAGACCCTGACAGAAGTCGCTCGCCCTCTCCTGACACCGGACGAATGCATGTCCTTGCCGGGGATCCAGACCGGCGCGGGCGGCAAGGTCAAGCGCGCGGGCGACATGCTCATATTCGTTGCAGGATGCCCGGCCATCTATGGCCGCCAGGTTCTCTATTTCCAGGACAAGGATCTGCAGGCCCGCGCCGAGGTTCAAATCCCCTCCGCAAAGACCCTTCCCAATCCAGTTTCCTCTTCCACACCGTCTAATCAGAAGGTGACCTCATGAAAATCATTGAAGTAATTGCCACCCTGCAGACCATCCAGGAGCTCTACGGCGATATCGCCATAACAGGCGGCACCCTCACCGACGACCAACCGCTGTCCAACATCACCGTCACCAATACCGATGGAATGTAGATCTGGCCGCGCGATCCGAATTGCCGCGCTGGATCCAGCCCCGTCGACGGCGTGTTCCTGGATTGACCCGCCGCCCCCTTCTTTCTTCCCCAACCCAGAGACAACCGAACATGACAAACACCCTCACCGCTGATTGTCGCGCAGATGATCCGGCCCGGGCAGAGGCCCTTATGGAACATGTCATCGCGACATTTCCAAGAGAACGGCTACTGACAGCAACCCTTGATGAAGTCGCAAGTCACTATGTGCGGAAGCACTTTCCGGATGCCGAACCGGCGTGCAAAGCGAACCTTGTCGCTTGCATCGAAGAGGCAATCGAAGTCGGGCAGAGCCTCTATTCGATCAGCCCCCGCCCGAAGAAAAACCGCCGTCCTTCCATCTTTGAAACCTCGAAAGGTAATTGATCATGACTGAGACGAACACAGCCGCAAAGACGTACCTAGCCGTTCCTTATGAGCAGCGCGAAGCTGCAAAAGCTGCAGGTGCTTTGTGGGACAAAAAGGAAAAGGCGTGGTTTGTGAAGGGAACAGAGGTTCCGCAGGACTTCGAGAAATTTCTGTCTCAGAACCGACCGGAGAGCGAGAAGGGACGCGAGCAACCGCTCGAGGCATTCGGTCAGTTCCTTCGCGAGAATGGCGCGGACCTGAAAGGCTTGCCGGAAATGGACGGCAAGTGGCATCGCATCGCCCTCGTTGGCGAGGGCAAGGTTACCAATGCCACCTATCGCGGTTTCCTGGACGGGGTTCCGAACGGCCAGTTCAAGAATTTCAAGGGCGATGAGAGCCCCTTGCAGTGGACCGGCAAGGGCGAGGCCCTGACAAGGCAAGAAAAACAACGTCTGACCGCGGAAGCCGCGCAGGCTCGTGAGGTCCGCGAGCGTGAACGCGCCCAGGAACAGGAAACCACCGCCAAGCGTGCGTTCGGCATCTGGACCAACATCAAGACATGGGCGACGCCGGATAACTGCCCGTATCTGGCAAATAAACAGGTTCGCGGATTTGGTGCGAAGCTGGCCGAAGATGGCCGCATGGTGGTTCCGCTGCGCGATGACACAGGCCGGATCTGGAGCCTGCAATTCGTTGGCGATGAAAAGTTCTATCTGAAGAGCGGCCGCAAGACCGGCCTTTTTCACACTATCGATCCGGATCGGGAGCTTGAGAAGGATCGCAAGGACGAAAAGCTGACTGTTGTCATTAGTGAAGGTTATGCCACCGGCGCCGATGTTCACAAAGCTACCAAGCTTCCGACTCTCGTTGCCTTTGACAGTGACAACCTGGTCAACGTTGCCAAATCTGTTCGTGAGAAATATCCGGCTGCCAATATCCTGATTGCAGCTGATGACGATCATCATTTGCCTCTGCAAAACCCGCCGTTGCCGAACAAGGGTTTGCGGTCTGCTCAGCGCGCCGCCGAAGCCGCTGGCGGCAAGGTGCTTGCCCCATCCTTCACCCTGGCCGAGAAAGACCGCGACGCAACCGACTGGAACGACCTGAAGCAGCTCCGCGGCGAAAAAGGTCTGCTCACCGCCCTTCGCGAATCCTTCACGATGATGCAGCGGAAACAGAAGCTGGGAACTGACAAGGGGCTTGAGCGGCAATTGGAGATGTCCCGTTGACAACTCCAAAGCGCAAACTTCTGAAGGCTTACGTCAAACCGGAAGTGCATCAGCGCATTACCGCGCACGCGAAACGCACGAAGCTTTCGGCTTCGCGCGTTGTTGAGCGTCTTTTGGAGACCGGGAAACTTCCGGATCGATCTACTGATCTTATAATCGTCAACCTCCTGCAGGTGAATGCCGATCAGGCCCGCCTCGGCAACTTGCTTCTGAAGGGGATCAATGAAACGTCAGACGGTCACCATGTTCGTCAAATGCAATCCCTCCTCAAGGAGGTCCGGGAAACTCAGGTGGAACTCAAGGCCCGGGTTGCAGAGCTCAAGCCATGATCGCCAAGAAAACCGCGCTGAAACGATCGTGGGGGGCCAAGGCATTAGCAAATTACATCGCTGGCGCGAAGGTGAAGGGTGAGAAGCTGGATCAGTTCTGGCTAACCAACTGCAATGCTGGTGACGGGATCGAAGATCTGGACACCGCTATCGCGGAGATCCGCGCGACCCAGGCGCTCAACCAGCGCAGTAAGGCGGATCCAAATTACCACCTGGTTGTCTCATTTGCCGAAGGCGAAAAACCTGACATCGATGTGTTGAAGGACATTGAACAGGAGTTCGCGAAGGCCCTTGGCCTGAAAGATCATCAACGTGTTGTTGGCACTCACATCAACACTGAAAACTTCCACATGCATATTCAATTCAACCTGGTGCATCCGGAAACCTTCCGGATGCACACCCCGTTTCGTGATTTCCAGATCCTTCAAGAGACCGCGGCCGAGCTGGAGAAGAAACACGGCCTGCAGGTTGTCCAGGGCCGGGGCAAAGATAACGAACGCGACAATCAGAAAGCCCTCGACAAGGAAGCCAACACCTGGGAGCAATCCTTCTCCGGCTACCTGAAGGAATACAAAGGCGAATTACTGAAGATCCGCGATCGCGCAACTTCGTGGGAGGAATTCCACGAAGGACTTGCGGACTATGGCATTGAGCTTCGCAACCGAGGCGCCGGCTTTGTCTTCCGAAACATGGATAAGGGCGTGATGGAAAAGGCAAGCACGGTTGATCGTCGGTTCTCTAGGAAGAACCTTGAGATGAGATACGGTAGCTATAAACGCCCGTTACGAACAAGGCCCGAAAAGAGGCAGAAGACCAGATACTGCCGCCGTCCTCTCGACCCGCGTCTTGAAAATCATCCTGCCTGGAAAAGCATGATTCAAGGCGTGCTCGGCAAGAAACTGTCATGGCGCCAATACCTGGAGCTGCAGGCTGGGGTGGATGCTGAGGCACGTGAAGCGCTTGAACTACAAAAATCCTATTTCCAGATCATTCGCGGACAGGAGACGACGATGGCTAGAAATCGCCAAATCCGGGCTCGAATGTCAAATAATTTGGCGCGGTAACATATCTTGTGAATGTAGTGTTTGAGGCAATCATTAACAGAGGTTTCCAAATCAATTTGGTTTTGTGAGAACCTCAGCCCCACAACAACATGAAGTCGGTCAGCGCTCGTCGTGGATTGTCGCGTAAAACACCAATGGAAGGTTCAGTTTCGGATCAGCCTGGTTCGGCATTCTTTTAGAGCACTGAATAATCACCAAGCGCCTATCGACTGAAAGTTTCCTGTTTAGGGTTGCATCCGATGATGCTCTCCGAGTTAGCACCTTCACGGAGAATGTCATCAGTGAGGCAGATAAAATCTGCCTCTGACGGCCTGTTATGTGCTCCAGACTTAACAGGACAGGCCATTATATATATTCGAAAAACGTGAATTACGTGGGGGAGTACATTAATGGCTAATTTACTCGAGGATTGTAGTCTTTCAGCCTGCTCCCATTGCGCGAAATACTTTACGAAGTGACTGTCTCAAAGCCAATGGAAGCAGTTAGTGGAGTCTTTGTGTTTCGGGGCAGCTTGACGGCCGTTGCGATCATCGCGCGACATTGAAGCGGCCTGAAACCGAAACAAAAATCCCCCACGTCAACCCTAGCCCAGTCAGGAGAAGATCTCTCTTGGCTGGGTGTTGGATAGGCATAACGTATCTGGTGGAAAATTAGGCCCTGTGGTTTGGCAAAGAGCAAGCAATTGTGGCCTTGCTTCGGTAGCTGATATTCAGGCAGCAACATATATATTGATGCGTTCTTCATCGATCTCGAACACATGGTTGACTTCTATATCAGCTGGGACACCGGGTTGTTCAAAATAAGGTATTGAGTGCTCAAAAAGGATTTTCGTTGACTGGGCTGACGAAATAAAGTTGCTCTACCGCGCTGCTGGAGATCTCGGCACCGACCGATGTGGAAACGCAAAGTCCAGACACGGCTGAAAACCGGCGGTTTCCGCTCAAAAGATGCACGAAGACTTGATTAGCTGAACGTGGGGTTGAAGATCCTGGAAACCGCATTGTTGTCGATGCTGTCTCTAATAGACAGCACCGTGGTTCAAACGCTCGAAAAGCACAACGCGAACAGGGTTATTTTTTAGATTTTTTCTGTTTTCTCTGCTGACCTAGACCCATCTTTTTGGCAAGTTCAGAGCGTGCGGCCGCGTAGTTAGGGGCAACCATTGGGTAGTCGGAATCGAGCCCCCACTTTTCGCGATAGTCTTCTGGAGACATATTGTAGTGGGTGCGTAAGTGGCGCTTAAGAGATTTGAACTTTTTTCCGTCTTCCAAACAGATGACGAAATCCGGTGTCACTGATTTTTTGACAGGCACGGCGGGTTTCGGCGGTTCGGGCTCGGACGCGTTCGTGGCCATTGCAGTCTTTTGCAAAGCTTCATGGATATCGTCAATGAGCTTCGGCAAATCTGCGGTCGCAACGGTGTTGTTACCGACATATGCAGAAACGATATCTGCGGTGAGATCGATAAAATTCAGGTCTGGAATGTTTTCTTCTGCCATCATCAAATGGTCCTCGGAGACAAGACCGCTAAAACCTACACATAAAACTCGAAGAGTAAATCACGTAAATTCAGTTTCTGTCTTGATCGTTTAAAATATTCAATTGGAGGCAGGCAAATACCTGCTTTTCTTTTGTCGTTTAGCTCCGACACAGATGCCATTAACGGTCTCAATCTTGCCGGGCGTGTCAGTCAGGTACACATGATAAACAGCAATGTCCGGTCATGGGTTTGCTGCGTTCGGCAAAGGAGGAAGTCCACGAACTGTTTGCGCGACCTGCTGCCATCTTCTTAAAGTTCATGGTGAGATAACAAAACGCGGAAAGCAAGAAAAAGTTAAATTTTAACAATAGTTTATATAGTTGTCGCGCGAAATTTTTATTTGACGGGGCTGTCGACTTGTCAATAGTTTCAGTATGTGGTGTCCCATGTTTCGGAGGGGACTTCAGATCGGACGACCCCTTTGCCTCAGAACCGATCTGTTTCCTGACTTCAGTGAGGTGCCGCATTTGCCCGGCCAAGTTATTGTGAGCCAGCGATTATCTTGGCCGGGCTCACTCATCTCTAACATTGCATAGATGTAGTGAATTACACCGTGAGAAACTTTTAACTTATGATTTTCAGGATGCTTTAGCAATCTCTGCTGAACGACCCGACTTGAGAAGAGTTGTTTTTTTGCCTTCAATTTAGAAACGTGGGACTTCGGTATCTGAGAACATCGATGATAGAAATTTGAGGACCCACGTCATCTGAGATTGAAGTCAGAGTACTGCTCTTGCTCTGACCATTCCTTATTTGGGTAACAACTACCACCAGACTCACAGCGCTGAATTTCATATCCTTGAACGACTGATGTTCAGGAGATTTTTTTTGAGCGTTTCAAGTGAATTGAATGAAACGCAGATGGAGTTGATTAGGCCAATTTGTTGACTTTGCTACCTAATTCCGGAATTTTCCGTGTCAGGCACCTGGCCGATAAAACTTTCTTGCTATTTGAGCCAAGGTTTCTGATTTGGGGTGGTAGATACAACCGTCAATGACTTCAAGCGGGCCTGTTCTATTCAAAGTATGAAATTTTCGTCCTGGCCAATGAGAATTTGGAAACAAAACCGTTTGAATTGATTGACGAAAACTAGACGGCGATAATTCGTCGATTGTTGCAAGACCGAGCCCAGTCCCATATCCGCCACGGCAATTTTGAAATGGTCGCCACAAGGTGCCGTTTTTGTGAAACATTCGCCCGCCGGGACGAGCTGTTCGATCATCCACTAAAACCGGGTTGCATTGGTGAGGTATCCATGGACCGACCAAATTGTCGGCATGATAGATATTCAACATGTCGGAGTAGCCGCCCACACCATCCCGGACGACGGTGAACATCCACAAACGTCCATCGTGGTCAATCAGTGTTGCATCCGCTGCTTCGATATCCGCGAGCAGGGTACAATGGCGTTCCCAGTGATTCGGAAACTCGATTGCTCGATAAAGCGCGATTTCACGGTTGGTTGAACTTTCTGGGATCATCCATATGCCATCACCCATTTCAAAAACAAATGGGTATGACAAATGCCAGTCTTCTTCCAAAACCGTACGGGGAGCGGATGTTTGCCCTTCCCTGGTGACTTCCACGACGGAGATGACCCCTTTTTGCGTCGCATGATTGAGATCTTCGAAAAACACATAGTATTTGCCGTCTTTTTCGAAAGGAAAAGGGTCTGCATAAAAATGATCATGTGGACTGGGTAGGACTTTCCATTCCTCTCCCTTCAGGTCCTGTCTGTCGGCGACACCGTCTTTACAAAACCTCCAACCCACACGCCAATGAGAGGTATAACAACTAGCTTTGTAAAGGCTTTGAATTGCAGTTCGGGCGCTTTGACGTAGCGCCCGTTTCGCGACTTTTTTGGTTGTGATTGGCGAGTAATTACACGGAACAGAAGGTGGATAGTCATCATAGATGCCGTTTAAAATCCGGTTGATGAGAGCGCAGACCCGTGAATACACGGCTTCCATCGCCCCCCCCAGGCCTTCTGCAGCTTCGAGTGAAGCGGTCCCTTGCGCGATTACACGCTCTTCGCCTTGGTCGATGACTTCAATCAAGGGAGTGCCAGAGTTTAACAATGTTGAGCACAGTGCATCTTCACCAGGTGCTCCATTGTAGAGGACGCGCAAAGTCCTGCCTTTTGCGCTTGTAACTCCACCGACAGTAAAGTCGATCGTCCAATCAGCGTCTTCTGTATCCTCATCGCGCGTTTTAAAACAATTGACATCGATTGGATCGGAGCCGCAATTGGCGCGATGACGCAACGTTTTTCGTTCAAAAGACAACAGATATGAAACAGGTTTGGGAAGTGGAGGAAGCGGCCTCACGAAAACAAAGCGAACATTCAATGATGAGGAGCGTTTCAAGGACCCTTCAAGATAAAACAGCCAATGACGGCATCTGTCTTTTTCGATGATGATGTCTACTATCATTGTAGCGTCGGCAATTCAGAGTTTGTCGAAGGATGTTGGTCATGCTTCAAAATGAAAGCTTCATAGGTGTCGACCATCGTCTCAAGTGAGTATTTTTCTTTCAATTGTCTCCCTCTCTTTGAGAGCAGGCTGGCAAAGGGACGATTGCAAAGAGTTTCTTCGACTTGGCGGGAGAATGCGTTTTGGTCCGTAACGTCCACAAACGCCGCACAGGCACCTTCTTTGGTCCGCAGGACTTCTCGCAGAACCGGCAACGTGTTTGAGACGACTGGCACTCCTGCTTGCGCAGCTTCTATAGCTGCCAGTCCAAAACTCTCAGCGGCGGAGGGAAAGACAAAAACATCTAGGCCTGCCAGGAATAATCCTACTTTGTCCGGAGCAAGTTCTCCGACGAAATGAACTCGGGATCTGACGTTCAGGGTTTCCGCAATTTCGATGAGCCGACCATAATCCGGGCCTTGACCCGCAATAGTGAAATGCCAGTCTGGTTTTGAAGGCAGCAGAGCGATGACTTTGTCAAGTTGTTTGGCAGGATTTAGGCGCGCAGTACATCCAATCAGTGATACTGTCGGTGGTAAATCCAACTGACGTCGAGCGGTCGTTTTTTCCAGTAATTGAGTTTTGTCCTCGAAACCCTGAGGGACCAGAAAAAGTTTTTTAACGTAACGAGAGGGAAAGGTTGCGTAGTCATCATAAAGTGCCTTCGAATTGGCTGTAACATGATCGTAAACACCAAATGAACCAAAAACTTTGTCCATGAAAGCGACTGCTGGATTGATCAGGTTTACGGCGGTCACCTGATTTGCAACTATGTTTCTGCAGCCTGCAAGTCGCGCAATTGGAGCTCCCAGGACGTTTCCAAAGTGCTGAAAGCAGAACACACACGTTGGTTGGTTTTTTCGGATAAACTTGAATAGTGCCATCAAAAGAGCGAAAAACGCCAGAAGTCCTGCGGGCCTGATTTCACACAGAATCGTTGTGTTGGGGGGCGCGAAAAAATCATCAGACTTTCGGTAGAAAAACAGATGTTGGACGTCATACCCGCGTTTGGTAAGCTGATCCCCAATGAGGCGTGAGACTTCTTGCGCTCCCGCGTTTTCGGCTTGTGTCTGGATAAAAAGTACACGTCGTCCACTCATGTTTGTGTTTCTTTCGTAGAAGTGGCAGCAACTGATCCTGGAAAGAAGATACGTGTCGCAGTGACATTCATCCCGGTCATCGCTTGGGATTTGTTGCCTATGAGTACTGCCATAACGATGAGTGAAAAGGCGGTTGCAACAGCGGCTCCCAAGATTTCGAAGACGGGAATCAAGACCACAAATCCTGTGATCCTTAAGGCAACGCTAAGCGCAACAATTCGTAAGTAAGGGCTTTCCGACCCGGTAACCATGAGAACTGGTGCCGCCGGGCCCGAAGCAGCCATAGCAGCTGTGCCAATACACAGGACCAGCAGGACGTGGTAGTAAGCGACATATTCTTCGCCAAACAAAAGCAAGATCCAATGGCCTGCGACGACAATCACTGCCAGGCCTCCAGCTACTGCGAAGGCTGTTAGTACGGCAAGTGTTGTAAGAAGCCTCGCCATGCCAACGCTATCGCGCCGGAAGTAGAGTTCGGGAAAGTGCCGCATCGCAAACATATTGAACGCATCCGCGATCGATGCGAATCCGTTTGCCAATCGCGTGGCTACGAAGTATGCCCCCGCGGCTATCGGATCCAGCAATAAACCAATGAGAATGACATCAAGATATTGGTTGGAAGTCTCGAGCGCACTTGCGATCCAAAGGCGACAAGACGAAGGTAGCCAGGCCGCTGCATCAAATTGGTGTTGTGTTTGAAACAGTTTTGGATAGGACTGCCTGATCACGCGAAGCAGGCAATACACTTGCACTGAAACGGCCGTAAGTTTGCCAATCGTTAGTAGATTAATGACCCAGATCATCGAGAGCTCGAGTTCTAGGAAGTAACAGGCGATCAAAGCAAGATTGGCAAAAAAGAGCGCTGTCAACTCTCGTTGTCCGTCGCCGGCGAGAATGCTTACGACTGTTCTCGCGAGACTCGATAAGAACAGGAGCAGGATGGCAGCAGCGACATAGGCTCCGGCCGACACTGCTGCACTTACCGAATCCGTGTTTCCGAAATAGAGAGCTATTACGCTGGCGCCAATAACGCCGCCAATTGCTGAAACAATAAGTCCAAAAACAATGCTGCCTTTGGCGAGGTCCAATCGGTTTTCGGCTATGTACTTACTCCAAAGCCGGATGATCAGCATCTCCTGGCCAAATGCAGCGACGACTGCTAGCATCGAAGCAGCGCTGAAAAACACAGCAAAATGGCCGAAATGCTCTTCTCCCATAACCCTTGCGGCGAATGTAAACAGGAGGAATGAAGATGAAATCGATGCAACCTTCACAGTCATCGATCCTATCACTCCACGAACTTCTGGTTGAAGCGTAATGGTGAATAGTTTGAGCAATGCCCCCCTCATTTATATCGTGAAACCTCTCCTGATTGCTTGCCCCAGGATCATTCCGTTGAGCGAGATGAGCAGTCCGAGCGCGAGCGGGGAAAATAGTGCTTCTTCCTGAAAAATTCCGTTCACAAGAACGGTTAACAGGGTAAATCCTGCAGCCACATGCAGCGAAGTTCCGGTGAATGAACCAACACGTATTGTTTGCCAGGCGACCCAGGCATAGAGCCCGAGAACAACGAATGTTCCGGGCCCCATTTGGAATAGCAAAACCCCGACAGCGCTTTCGATTGCAACCGGTGTCCGACCCAGAGCCTGATATTCCGGCCAATTAAGTTTAGAGAAGTCTGTTGTTAGATTTCCACCAACACCGATGCCATGCCCCAATGGGAACTGAAGAAAATTATGTACCCCTCCCATGAAGCCAAGCACGTGAAAATCACCAATGCTCAGACCGACAAGTATGCCGGAAATTGCGTAGAGTATGAGCAACAAACATAATAGGTAGAAGCTCATGCGAGCCCCTAGAAGCTTAAAAGTACCCCAGGCCACGCATACTAAGATCAACATTATTAGGGCCCCTTTGGCACTTGCAAAAACCAAAAGGGGGAAAAGAAGTAGCGCGCTCAACGGAGCGCCCCGAAAAAGGGCAAAAATTATCAAGAACGCGACAGCATAGGAATAGCTGATTGCATGCATATTGGGGCCCATTAGCCGGGCCACCCTGACATTCAGTCCGCCCAGAAGCGGTGTATTAAAGAAGTCGACCGTGATCGTATCGAGGAACTTCGTCACGACAAATCCAGTCTCTCGGGCCTCTTTGTCCCACGCAAGGAGCAATCTTTCCTTTTGTGTCTCAAGGTCCCAGTAGGTTTTGCTACCCGTCAAATTCAGCCACTCTTGCCGGTAGAGAAGCTCCAAGTATCCAAAGAGAATAAAAATTAGAGTTATCAAAAACAATGCAGCGGAAAGCCTGAAGTCACAGCGCCAGAACACAAGGAGCGTCACTTGAAAGACCATCAAAGGTGACATGATGTTCCTCAAGTAGATCACAGCGGGTGTCGGGTTTTGAGCTAAGCCTATTGCGAAATAGAAGAATATGATCCCCATGCTCAGAAATGTCGCGTTCATGAGCTTGTCGATCGACTTGTGCAACCCTCTTAGCCGGGTGATGTAGCCGACGGTATTTACGAGCCAAATCGTGAAGAGAACAAAGAAATTGTAACCTCGGATGATTTTGAACTCCTCCGGTCCACTCAATCCCTCCGATACAAGTGAAACGAAAAAGTTCTGAAAGAGTAGGGCAACAAAAATACTGATCACAGCTGTGCGGGGCGCATAATTTGCGACCAGTCCGGCGAGTAATACGGCGACGGGTATTGCAAAGATTGGTGACAACAAGTGGCCGACAACAGGGACGCTGATGACAAGAATGCCAGCCAGCAGTGAACCAAGCGCTTCTAGTGTATCTTGATTCCAGCGCTGAAACAGTCGGCGAGGGATCTCTTCATCATTTCTTTCGATCACACTCATGTAACAATGATACTCGGCAACTTATACGGGCGGAACTTGCTCCCGCTGCGCTATTGTCAATTTTAACCGCCAGTTATTGAATTTGTCCTAATCCTGAAAGTTGAAACGCTCGACTCAGAAATTCGGGCCAAGAAATGAAAACCACTTGAGTGTGTTTCGAAGGGACAAAGGTCTGTGAACATGACCTCCGATGTCGGCGGGACATGGACGGGCCAGGCGGCCCCTGAAATCTTTCCACCTAACAACAATCATGTTCGCGGGCCGTTCGACCATGGAATGATTGATCTCGCCCAGATCATCGGGTTTGCTCGTCGCAACTTCGTTAGGATCAGTGTGGTTACGATCGTTCTGACCGCGATCTTCTTTATTCTGTTCTCGCTATATCCATTTCCTTATCGCTCAACGGCTCTTGTTCTGGTCGACCCAAGAGAACGAAAGGTCACGCTGACTGAAAACGTCCTGCCCGGTATAGGGACCGACGCTGCCATCTTGGAAAGCGTTGTACAAATAGTTAGGTCCGACGGATTTCTTGAGCCGGTGTTGAAGAAGTTGGAGGTGAGAAGTGATCCAATGTTTGCGGAGGCGGTTTCTGCAGACGAAGAAGATCGCAGGAAATTACTCGAGGCATTCAAGAAAAAACTGTGGGTCACCCGCGTCGGGGCGACGTTCATCGTCGAAATCTCGTTTACCTCGAACGATCCCGACAAGTCTGCGTATTATGCAAACGCTGTTGCGCGGGCATTCGTAGACAAGCAGACACAGTCCCATGTGTCAGCAAATGAGTTTGCAGCCGCGTCTTTGCAGGAGCGGCTTCAGGCTCTGCAGAACAATTTGGTGTCTTCAGAAGATGCCGTGGCGAACTTCAAAGCGGAGCGCGGGATATTCGATGTCACCAGAGACAGTACACTATTGCAACGCGAGTTGATTGAACTCAACCAACAGATCGCTGCAGCCAATGGGGCAGCAGAAGCTGCGCGGGCACGTTATGAGCAATTTCAAAACGGATTTGGAACGGGGGAAGCAGCAGAGCAGTCGGATGCCGCTCAGTTTACGGAATTGCGCCGGCAAAGAGGGCAGGCTCTGCAAAACCTCTCAGAGTTCGATCGTATCTATGGCCCTCGGCATCCGCGTGTAACGGCGGAGCGAAGCAAACTGTCCGGCATTGAGCGCCAAATCGTCGATGAAAGAGGTCGTCTCCTGGCAATACGCAAGGAGCAGCTGGAGAGTGCAGTCGCAGCTCAAAAAGCTCTGGAAGAGGATCTGCAAACGCTCAAGAAGGAGGCCTCGAAAACGGACCGTGCGATGGTTCAGTTGGGTAGTCTCCAACGTGAGGCCGACGCGAACCGCAGGCTTTATGAGGAATTCTTGATCAGGTTCAAAAGCACGGAAGAACAGAGTGGAATTGAAGTGGAACAAGTTCAGATCGCTTCAGCGGCAAGCCCACCCCTTTATACCACCCGTCCCAGTCTCGTAGTGGCTGTGATCGTGTTCTTCCTGCTGTCTGGCACATTCGCGGTATTATATGCAGTGCTGCGCGAAATGAATTTATCCGGGCGACGGGATAGGAGAAATGGCGTTTCAACAAACAAAGCAAAAACAATGAATGACGAGTCAGACAAGAAAAGCGCTTCTGAGCCAAAGCAGGAAGCCCCTACCCCTTCCAAAAAGCAGTCCCAAAGAGCCGTTGGAAACCAGGACGTTGAGCGAACAGTGCCCTCTGCGGAGAGCAAACGGTTGCCTATTTCGCTCGGCAATTCACACAAGAATGAAACATGGTCGAAAGACCCGGCGTGTATCGCTCGAAGCATTTTAGCCGGCCCAATGCGACAAGACCTCAAAACCGTCCTGCGACCGGGGGCTACAGTTGTTATTGGCTCACCGCGTACGTGCCCTGAGAAATTCGATATTGCGCTCGGTCTAGCTATGATTTCCGGATTGCGTTCAGTCCCAGCCTTGTTGTTGGACGCAGACGAGAATTATTCGAAGGAAGATCCGCGAAAGGAAGATCGTTTATCAAAGTTTGAAGAGTTGCCGATTTCCATTATTAATCCGATCGAATTTGCGAAAAATGAATTTGAAGACCAAATGTCGATTTGGAAGGCGGTTGGCGATTTCGGTCTTAGTCCGACCGGGCAACGCTCTTGTCTGATTGTCGATGCGCCCGCATTGGCCTGTGAAAAAGGATTGGAGCAGATTGCAAAGATCTCAGATTACCTCGTTCTGATTGACTACGCTCATATGTCGAAGAGCAAAAGTGTCACCAAACTCGTGCACGATGCTGGTAAATTCTTTCCAGACAGGTTTCGCCTGATATTAGTTTAGATTTTACAAATCTAATTTAGAGGATTTAAACCAAGTATTTTTGCTGCATGTTAATTCGATTCTGCGAATAATCTAAGAAATTAGAAGCAGAAAATAGAGAATAACATGGAGCCTCAAAGAAAGTACAAGAGTAACATCTTCAGCCCCGATTTCTCGAGTGTGCTTGAGCGGAAGCTGATTGCTATCTTGTCTAAATCCGGACCAACTTTACCTCTAGGAGGTCTTCCGGTCACATGGTCTGACCGGAATACTGTAGCCGAGGCATTTATCAGCCACGCACTGTTGGCACGGCACTTCGAAATGCCCCCATTCTATTCGACATCTGCCAACGGACAGGTCATCGTTCTGTGTGATGAAGATGCTGAAATCCGAAAGGAATTCCTATGTGCCGATCAGATATTGGCGGACGGCATGCCAATGGTTCTATTTTCAAAAATCAAGCATGAATTGCCATCGATCGAGCGGGTCGCAACAACTGATTTGTTTCATGATGTCGCTAAACGGGCCGAACGCGCCGGAGTTTCCTTCTATTTTCTCGGAGGGGACGAAACTTCAAATAAACTTGCGGTCGAAAAGTCAGTCGAAAAGTATCCGAACCTGATCGTCACTGGGCGTCGGAACGGGTACTTTAACATGCAAGAAGAAGAGAAGATTGTTGAGGAAATCAATGCGGCCAAACCAGACATTGTTTGGGTGGGTATGGGCGTACCACGAGAACAGAAATTTGTTTCCCGCAACTTGAACAAGCTCACCAACGTAGGTGTTGTCAAAACGTCGGGTGGCTTGTTTGATTTTCTTTCATTGAAGCGTTCGAGAGCTCCAGATTGGATGCAATCTGCCGGACTGGAGTGGTTTTACAGAACGCTGCTGGAGCCTCGTCGGTTGGGTATTCGGTATCTTCAAACCAATCATAAAGCGATCTTCAAAATGTGGACCGGTTAACTTTGAAACCGCAATTTTTCAAGCTGTTCTGCGCAATTATCGTCGTTTTGTTTATTGCTGTGCACGGTGCAGTGAAGGCGAACGAACCGCTATCAGAAAGCTGTTTTTCGAGCAGATCCTATCCACATTTCACGAATGTCGAACTTCTACATCGGGTAACACGCGGCATCAATTTACCCAACTGGGATGCCCCGAAAACCGTGGATCGCCCATCTTTGAGTGTCCTGAACGATTTGTTCAGGAGAGGGTTTACACATATTCGACTTCCAGTTTTTCATCCGGACTTTACTTACGGGCAATTCTATTCTCCGGACGCAATTGTCTATGCCGAAGAACTTCTGGCAGAATTGAAGAAGCTTACCGAGATCGGATATATAGTCACAGTCGACTTGCATCCAGACGACGAATTTAACAGTCTCTATCGGGCCGTCCCTCAGGCTGGGTACAATCGCCTTGCTGCGATCTGGTCCCATCTCTCGTCTTTATTATCTGAAACGTCTCCTGACAGCGTGCTCATAGAGCTTCTGAATGAGCCCGACACTGACGCGCGGACTTGGCAAAGCCATGCAACGGCGCTCGTGAGTTCGCTCAGGCAACAACTTCCAGATCATTCGTTTGTGGTTGGACCACACGGTCCCATGCGACACGAAAGCCTGGCGGGTTTCGAACCTTTGAGAGATCCGAATTTGGTCTACGCAATCCACTACTATGACCCGTTCATATTTACCCACCAGGGAGCTGAATGGCTCGATCAGAGTGATCCCGTTCGTTCTGCATCGGGTATACCGTTCCCTGCCCGCGCAGATGATTTGCAAGTCAAAGAACTTATTGCTCGTCTCGAGGCGAACTGGAAGGTAGAGGCAGCCGAGGAAGTGCGACGAATTTTCGAAGAACCTTGGACTGAGCATGACGTTCGGAACGCATTTGAAAAGGTGCACCATTGGTCATTGACACATGGGGTTCCTGTCATCGTGAATGAGTTCGGCGTTTTGACTTATCATTCACCGCGGCGCGACCGACTTCGCTGGCTTGGATCCGTTGCACAAATGGCAGAGGAAAACTGCCTTGGTTGGGCGCATTGGGATTTTTCCGATGGATTTGGAATTGTGGACCCACAAACGCGCGACCTCGATGCTGCAGCGGTAAACGAGTTGATAAGAAGACCTCGCTAAAATCTTCCTGATCTTCCAGGAGGTAACAGGATTGATGAACCGCGACGCCAAAGTCATGCCGACAGAATCACAAGTTCAATTTCGGCTTGAGAGTGACGAAACACACGACTTTACTTCCAAAGCGTTTCATTTGTTGTGTGATCATTCTCGCATCACTGCTTTCCAGTCGCCGCAATGGCTGGATTTGTTCTATAGCAAACTGGTTCCTTCTCTCGGAGCCCAGCCTCTAGTTCTAAAAATTTATATAGGCGACTCATGTCACCCGGACGTCGTGATTCCACTTGTCAGGGAGAGGTATTACGGCTTTCACATTCTGCAGCCGGCAGACCTCGGTGTGGCCGACTACAACGCTATTATTGGGTCGAATGAGAGCCTGACAAGGCTTGCCGAGACACCGGGTTTCAAGGAGCAACTTATTGAAGCTCTCCAGCCCTTTGATTTACTGTTGTTTCGAAAGCAACGGCAGGATGTCTTTGATGTAGGGCGTTTGTTCGCAGAAGTTTCCCGGTCTCTCAATATAAACAGCGCCTATGACGTGAATATTGGAGAAGGTTATGAGAATTGGCTAAAAACCTGTGTCTCCAAGAATTCCCGTAGTGGGCTGCGACGCAAGCGGAACGCGTTTGGAAAAGAGGTTGGAAAGCTTGAATACGTTTCTTTGTCTAATGCCAAGGAGATACATCATGCCTTCAAGGCAATGCGAGAATTGCGCTCTGCCCGATTTGAGAATGATTTGTTGTCAAAACCGGAGTATTTCGATTTCTATCTCAAGATGGCTGAACTGGGAGCGGAGAAGGGAGATGCAGTTACCTTTGTCGGCCTTTGGAATGATCAGATAATGTCAATAGATTTTGGGCTTAGGTGCAATGGTCGTTTCTTGCTGCTGCTTGGTGCCTTTTCCGGGGCCGAGCATCATCAGAGATATTCGCTAGGTCTACTTGGGTTGACAGAACTGATCCGGCAGGAAACGGCACGGGGTACACAGATTTTTGACTTCACTATCGGGGATGAACCGTACAAGCGAACTTTTGGTGCTGAAAAGGTCGCATTGCACAATGTCTCGGTTATCAATGGGTTGCGTGGACAAGCAGCATTTGCT
>NZ_JAILWL010000399.1 GCF_025698965.1 Roseibium sp. | reverse complement strand
CCTGGGTCTCAGGGAAGTCGATGACGAGATTTGGCTCGTCTCATTCCTCGATTATGATCTGGGGTACTTCGACAAAAATGAAAACCGCGTCGAACCGGCAAACAACCCATTCACTCCGGAGAAAGTGTAAACTATCTCTCCGGTATCAAATGTAAACCATGTGACAAGAATGGACCAAGAGAAAATGGTCGGAGTGAGAGGATTCGAACCTCCGACCCCCTCGTCCCGAACGAGGTGCGCTACCAGGCTGCGCTACACTCCGACTTGATGTGTTGGGTTTAAGGGTAAACCCATCGGGAACAGCGGGGCAAGCCCGCGCTGCGTGGAGGGTCATTTAGCAAAGCTGATCTGATCCCGCAAGCGATTTGGCTTGCGCCGCGCCATTTTTTTAAAACTGCGAACAACACCAAGAAGATAGTAGGAGAGGTGAGGGAGGAAACCCCGCTAAAGCCGGTACTTTCCGCAGTATCCCGAACAAGGGTCGCTTCGTGAAACCAGGGCAGTGTTCCAGTCCAAAAACCGATCTGGGGAAAACTGCCAGTTTAGGTAAAACTATTGGGGGCGGTCGGGCTTGCGCTTCTGAAACGACATCGCTATACAGCGTTTCCACGGCCTTGGGGTGTAGCCAAGCGGTAAGGCACCGGTTTTTGGTACCGGCATGCGCAGGTTCGAATCCTGCCACCCCAGCCAATTTTCTTTCCATTGAAATAATAAGTTTTTAAGCAGGATTGGCCTGTTGCGAATTTTCGCAACACATAATGCCAAATCCGACCCTGTGTCGAATGCGCATCGTATGCAATATGAAGCCTTCCATATGATGCGTTATTTCGCGTGACGCTTATCGCGCAGAATGTCGGGTATGGGCCCATGGTGAACGATGATACGTTTAGCATAAGTGGCTGCTTTGCGCCCCCAAATCGGCCGCTCTTAGGAATCCCTCCCGGTTCGCAAAGCTGCCGGTCGTTGCACGACGTGCGAAGGTCGAATGAGGGCGGGAAGCGGAAGTTCGCTGCATCTCGCATCAATGTCCACTATTCGGGACTTTTGGACATCAGAGCAATGGCCATTTCTACATTTAAAACGCGCTCGTATTAGCGTTGGAAATTTGATTGAAAAAATGAAAACATAGTCCTTAGGGTTGATGTGAAGCTTAAGGGCGAAAATGAGCACGGTAGAAAAGGGCAATAGACTTGAAGACAAGTTCTATGACTACCTTTGTGATCAAAAGAACCGTGGTGACTTTGTCTACGGCGCGCATTTCCCAGGGCATTGTAAAATTTACAAGAAAAAGAAGTATCCCTGCAAGACGAGAGAAGCTCCTGTTGAGTTCGATGTTGTGATTGAGCTCTACGGCAAAGGTAGATCAGAACCACATTTGTACGTAGTTTTTGAGTGCAAAAATCACAAAGGCAGTATTCCTGAAATATACGTAAATGATTTTACATCAAAACTGAACGATGTATTCCCCCGTTCATCCAAAGGTATAATTGTTGTATCCACCCGCTTGCAATCTGGCGCTGAGAAAAGCGCCAGAAATCGCGGCTTAGGAATCGCGAAATATGACGAAAATGGCTTGGACATCATCGCAGACCGCAAAGGCGGGATTTGTGCGGAAAGTAGATTTGTAAAATCACAAATTTTCCATCATCAAAGCCCAGCTAAATCGCTAAAATTTTCAGGTTATCATGATGGAAAATTTTTCGGCGCTTTTGATGAATTTTTAGGAGCTTTTGATGAATTTTTAGGAGCTTTTGATGAATTTTTAGGAGCTTTTGATTCAAGTCTACCTACTAATATTGAAACTGGTAAAACAGTTCCCTTTCTTTCAATCGAAGAAATTCAGCAATCCACTCAACAGCTTTTGGACAAAGTGGGATATACAAGCGGATCGGTAGACCTTGCTAAAATCTGTTCAACACTATCTATAGATTTGATCTCTTCTGAAAAAGAGATTCGAGACAACGATGGCAAAATAATATTAGGATCGGCAAATTTCGAAAACAAAACCATCCAGATAAACGCCCACGATAATAAACATCGGAAGCGCTTCACTATCGGTCATGAGATCGGTCACTTTTACTTACGTCATGATAGATACTTACGCTCGGAAACAATCGCAGAGGCTGATCTGTTCATAGACCGGGAGTCTGCTAATAGTTATAACTACGAGCGGCTTGAAATTCAGGCAAATACGTTTGCATCTGAACTACTTCTTCCGAAAGGAATATTTGAATTAAAAACTGCAGAATACAGAGACTTCTTGGGCTATAAAAACCGCGGCCATGGCTACATATTTGTTGATCGCCAAAGACAAAACCTCAGCGACTATCATCATTTGCTTTCTCTATTGTCGGATGAATTTGACACGTCGAAGCAGGCTATCGAAATTAAATTTAAGAAATTGGGATTATTAAATGATGATCGGGGTAGATACTCATGATCTCCAAACTTTTTTTTGGACATAACCCTAAAGCGGTCATCCAACTATCGGCCTGTGCATAATATGGGGCTCAATCAGGATCTTCGTAGCGCTTTTGCCAAATAGCCGCTTAGGGCCGATGTCTCCACCGGCCCAGCAAGTGTTCACAAACTCAAATTTCGACGCTTTCCGAAATCGACAGCGCGTCGTCCAAATCGACACCCAGATAGCGAACGGTGCTATCCATCTTGGTGTGACCAAGCAGCAGCTGCACTGCGCGGAGATTTCCGGTCTTCCGATAGATCTGGGCGACTTTGGTTCGTCGCATAGAGTGCGTTCCATATGCGCTTGGCTCTAGTCCGATCGACCGAACCCAGTCCTTGAGCATTCGGGCATACTGGCGCGTTGAGATATGAGGTCGATCGTGGAACCGACCCGGCCAAAGAAACTTGTGACCCGACATCATCGGATGGGCAATCCAATCGGCAAGCGATTTGCGCGTTCCTTCGGTGATCTCGAAGCGCACAGGCGTGCTGGTCTTGCTCTGTAGGATTGACGCGCGTTCCTTGACTGTTCCGTTCGCGTAGACGTCCGCCACCCTCAGCTGAACGAGATCGCAACCTCTGAGCTTGCTATCCACCGCCATGTTGAACAGGGCAAGGTCACGCGTCGCTCTGGACAGCTCTAGCCGGACGCGGATAGCCCAAACGTGCTTTGGAAGCAGAGGTCGTTTCTGGCCGATGATGCGGCCATGGTTCCAAGCCTTCTTTGACGGTATGACCATGGGCAGGTTTGAAGCGGACATAGCGGTTCCTCCGGACCGATCCCCCCACTCCACACCGTTCGTGACATTCGAACAGCCGATGATAGATGAAGTTGGCGGATGATGCGTTGGCTGCTTCGAGCCCAACCTTGGCATTGGGCATGGCGCAGCGAACGGTCGCCTTCTTGGGCATTCAATTCGGTGGCCACAGTCTGTCTGTCGGCTCACCAACTCGATCCGCAGCCAATCCTACCCCAAGGCCGGCGATAGCCTGAACGCCGCGGCGCTGGTCTGGCCCAAGTCGCGGTCATCGTCGGCGCCCACGACACCGGCCCGCTGATCCGCTCGAGGGATGGGTTCTGGCTCGCGATCCCGACCGAGCCTGCTTGTGGCGGAGGGAAGGCCGAACACGACGGGTCAGGCGGTGGCGTCACGCGCGAAGGCCAGTCGCGGGCTTACCACCGCGCCGATCTTCCTTCCGGTGCCGCAGGTCAAGTTGCCGAAGCGGCTCGACTTGGCGCGGGATGCGGAGCGCGCAGTGAACGGTGTGCCGGGGCTGATCGTGGCGAATTAGCCGAGATGATGTCGAAGAACCACCCGCGGCTACATGGTGTGCGCATCGTATGGTTCACGTCTTTTTGTCTCCATCGTTGCTGGATGATTTTCCATCGCTCGTCGCCTCCAAACTCGGTTTCTCACCTGCGGGGCCAGGCTGGCGATTATCGATCGCTTCAATCACCTTCTTAACTAGGGCGTCCATCTCCTCGTCGGAGATCGTCGGCTGTTTCGCACTGCGGTCCTTAGCAGCGCCCGCCAGTTCCTCGGGCGTCGGGTGCCGCTTCTTTTTCTTCTTGAAGATGAAAAACATATCAATGAGGGCTCTCAGAGCTATCAGCGCGTCTTTGAGCGTATCGAGATCTGGTAGGTCGAAACGCCTGCCGTGCTCCGGTCTCTCGAAATCGATACGTCCTGCGATGAGATCGTCGACCATTTCCGGACCAACGGACTCACACTCTCCCGGGAAGACGTTAACCAGCACGCCTTTGATGTCTTCATTGTCCACGGTTATCCTCCTCCATGCTTAACGGGTCTCCTGCTGTTCTTTGGCTCAACGAACTCGATACTTTCGATTCCTTGCGTCTCCTGCGGACAACAAGCACAAATTGCACTAATCCCAGCACAAGAGTGATTTCCGAAAGCCCGAGCAGGACCGCTGGCGAGGCCGGGACAGTCAGAAACACAAGGATCCCAGCTAGTAACGGCCCCAACCACCAGAACCATAGCGGCCGAGCTTGTATCTCCTTGAATGAGACAACATTGCTGCCTTCGTCTAAAATCAGCTGCAACTTGTTTCGAAGATCTAACGCTCGATCTTCGTTCAAGGTCAATAGACTTATGTCAAAGGGAAAACGGCGCGGAAAGTTCCCCAGGATATACTTGGCAACGTGAACCCTCTCTTCATGCGAAAGATGTGTCAATGCGAAGTGGTCTGCGACCGCCTCATTGAGGGCGTCGTAGTAGACCCTTCCAGCGGTAGATTGTAGATACTGCACGAGTACCAGAGCAATCGTTAGTGCCCACAGCGCCCAAGAGGGCGTCGTAGCGTGATCCATCTGGAATATCCACCATGCAAGTAGGTAGATAAAGGGGAGCCCGGCGACAAGTTCCCGGTAAGCAAGAAGCTGAGCCGAGCGAGACGTATGACCTATTTCATGATAAAGGCGGAACTTTTGCTGCGGGCTCATCTTTATTGCAGGAGAATTTGTGAAAATCATTGCCGATTGTGAGCCGAGAAATGCCAGGTCTGTACTTGGAGCTCTTGTCGGAGCGTCGATAGGCTTTCCGCGTACAACGTAGAATAGATGGAGCCATGAGCTAAGATCCTTGCCATCTACGTTTCCAATTGATTTCAGGATCGTATCAGGAAGGATTTGATTGATTGGAATTTTTTTAAGGTAGCACTCGGGAAATTCGTCTAGGAACCCAGAGATTTTTTGAAGGTCTTGTAGATCGACCAGCGCGCGATGCAAAAGGAAGTCGCAGATCGCGGCAATGGCGATGGAGAAAAGCCTGTATATCGAATAATCGCTAAGCGCGACGGCACCGAAAACTTGGAACGTTAAGAACATATATCTATAGAAAAAATATAACGCAATCTCATTGAGTGACATGCGCCTGTTCCCAATTTTTCTTCGTTCGCGCCAAACAAAGGCACTGGTGCCGTTGACGCACAGCAGAAATCCGTGAGGAGCATATCATGCCACCCACCACTCGCGAAACCGATCTTTCCGCGCCGTGCGAGCGGCTCTCAACGTTGCCGGCCACCGTGCTGCGGGGTGAGGTACTGTCCGGGCGTGTCCCGGCGGAGGGCCTGCTGATCCTGCGCGACGGCGAGCCGGGAGAGCCCGAAGTGACGCTGTCGCCGCTGCGCTATCACTACCAGCACCGCGCGGACCGAACGCTTGGCGGCCTCTGCGATTGGGTCGAGGAGGAAGCGCAGCGGCTTGTGGACCTCCCGGCTCGCCGTCGCGGTCATCCTGGTCGACCTGCACCATACCCGGCACCCAGCAGCCGCTATTGAACAGCGAGCTACTGGGCTACGGCGGCGCCCCGTTGGCACTGATCAAGAGGCGTTCACGGCCAATGGTGATGTGTGGCCATACAGTGTGGCACTATCGGTCTGCTTAGCTGCCGTTTAGTCAAAGTCCGAAGAGTCCGCGAAGTGTTAATTCAAATTGGGCTCGATTTGGCAAAGCAGCAAATGTCTCCTTCGAAGGATTGCAGAGCTGCATCCGAGGTGACGAGCGAATGTCCAGTATGGGCCGAAACCGGCCGCGAATTTGCGCTTCGCGAACGTCCGCTTCGATGACTTTTCGGACGGAACCTGACGGTCAGGTCACGGCCCCAGTGCTGTCGTTCGTTGGGGCCGCACATATGACAGCAAAGTCCGAATTGCTGACAAATGACTTTTGTGGAGTGAA
>NZ_JAILWL010000398.1 GCF_025698965.1 Roseibium sp. | reverse complement strand
CGCGCATCGAACGCTTTCGCGTTGCCGTGTGGCCGCGGAACAGCTGGTCCCGGTCGACACGATATTTCGGCAAGCGCGTCCTCCGCCTGACGGCAACTCCTCACGCGATTGCAATCGGCTTTGCGGCGGGTGCATTTGCATCATGCACCCCGCTGGTTGGGTTCCACTTCCTGACGGCGTTTGCCGTGGCCTATATCGTGCGCGGTAATTTGATCGCTTCGGCGCTCGGGACCTCAATCGGCAATCCGCTGACTTTTCCCTTCATCTGGGCGTTCACTTTCAAAATCGGTCAGTGGATACTCCATGGGCGCGCACCCAAGGCAGATCCTCGCAAGGTTCATGAACAGTTTCAGCATGGATTGTTCGAAAAGTCGCTGGATTCGCTCTGGCCCATGCTCAAACCCATGTTTATTGGCGCAGTACCGCTGGGACTTGTCGTTGGAACAATCTCCTATGTCATTGTCTACAAAAGCGTCGAGGTCTACCAGCGCCGCAGACGGCAGACGATCGCGACAAAGAGAGGACGCCTGTTCCGGCATGGCACAGCAGCGGGAGAAGACGGAGGCGCTTGAAATCGCCTTCCGGCCGTTCCACCTAATTCACTGACACTCCCAAGGCCCGACTTTTCCGGTGCCTGAAGAAGCGAAAGAGCAGCGATGATCCTGGGAATTGGCAGCGATCTGATCGACATCCGCCGGATCGAGAAAACCCTTGAGCGTTTCGGAGACCGTTTCACCAACAGGGTTTTCACGGAAATCGAGCGTGCAAAGTCCGACAAAAGGGCCGAGCGGGCCGCATCCTATGCAAAACGGTTTGCGGCCAAGGAAGCGTGTTCCAAAGCTCTTGGCAGCGGTATTCGCATGGGGGTTGCGTGGCGCGAAATGGGCGTGGTCAACCTGCCCTCCGGCAAGCCAACAATTTCCCTGACCGGGGGTGCGGCCGAGAGGCTGATCGGCATGACGCCGGACGGTTTCAAGACCACAATTGATCTGACAATTACAGACGACTTTCCGTTAGCCCAGGCCTTTGTCGTCATATCCGCCTGGCCGAATGACTGGCCATTGCCACCATCAACAGCTTCTGCCTGAACACGGTGCAACCCGACACCCGATCCGCATTGCTTCCACCGGCCTGAACGGCTAAAAGTCCCGCTGACAAGCGGCTTTGCCCTCCGATTTTCCGGACAACATGTTTTAAGGGATAAAATGAGCGTGACAGAAAACAAAAAAGAAAAGGACAGCGGTCTTTATGAAACCGTAAAGGTCGTTGTCCAGGCGCTTCTTCTTGCCCTTGTCGTTCGGACATTCCTGTTTCAACCCTTCAACATCCCTTCCGGATCCATGAAGGACACGCTGCTGATCGGCGACTATCTTTTTGTCTCAAAATACAGCTATGGCTATTCTCGGTATTCCTTTCCTTTCGGACTGATGCCGTTTTCCGGACGGGTCTGGTCTGCTGAACCCGAGCGCGGTGACGTTGCCGTCTTCAAACTCCCAACCGACACATCCGTCGACTACATCAAACGCGTCATCGGATTGCCGGGCGATACCATCCAGGTGATCAGAGGGGTTGTTCACATCAACGGCGAGCCGGTCAAACGTGAACAGATCGATGACTACATTGAACAATCTCCGTCCGGCGCTGTCCGGCGCGTGCCACGTTTCCGCGAGACATTGCCGAACGGCGTTTCCTACGACACGCTGGACCTGAGGCCGAATGGCGAACTGGACAACACCCGCGAATACAAAGTTCCTGAAGGCCATTTCTTCATGATGGGAGATAACAGGGACAACTCCGTGGACAGTCGCGTCCTCAGCAAAGTCGGTTACGTACCTTTCGAAAACTTCATCGGCCGTGCAGAGGTGCTGTTCTTCTCGATCGAGGGTGGCACTGCTGCCTACGAAATCTGGACCTGGCCGTGGACGGTTCGCTGGAACAGAATTGGCCGGACATTGTAAAACCCGGCGGACCTCCGGCGCCTGAAATCGAAGCAGTCTGTATGACAAAAAAACAAACAAAGAGCCCTGTCTCGACGCTGAAAGCAGCTCTGCAATACGATTTCAAGGATCTGGAGTTGCTGCGAGTCGCGCTGACACACGCAAGCGCTCTTGCCCCTTCAGAAACCGTTTCAGGCAGCTATCAACGCCTGGAGTTTCTGGGCGACCGGGTACTCGGCCTCGCAATCGCGTCCATGCTTCACCGGCATTTTCCAAAGGCCGACGAAGGAGAACTCGCACGCCGTTTCAATCATATGGTCAAGCGGGAAACCTGCGCGGAAATTGCCCAGGAGCTCGGCGTGGGCGACGCCATGCGTATCGGCCTGGCGGAGGCCCAGACCGGAGGCCGCAAGAAAACAGCACTCCTTGCCGACATTTGCGAGGCAGTGATTGCAGCGATCTATCTTGATGGCGGTTTCGAGGCTGCGGAAGCCTTTATCAAACGTCTTTGGGAGCCACGTATGCTATCGTGGACCGGTCCCTTGCGGGACGCCAAAACCACGTTGCAGGAATGGGCACAATCAAAAAGTCTGCCGACGCCGCGCTACGAGGTTACCAGCCGTGACGGACCGGATCACGCGCCGAATTTTACCGTCTCGGTGATTGTGCAGGGTCTGCGGCCTGGAGAAGGCAAAGGTGGCTCCAAGAGGATTGCGGAACAAAATGCCGCCGAGGCAGTATTGCGCCGGGAAGGCGTCTGGAAGGAATAAGAGAAACTTGAGCGACGAAAACAACACCGGTGATCATATCGACGACGAGGACGATGGCTTTGTGGCCCCGACTGGCCGGTTTGACATCCCCCTGCCCGATCCGCTGGAAGAAATGCCATCCGATACCAAGGCCGGTTTCATTGCGCTGATCGGTGCACCGAATGCAGGCAAGTCGACCCTGATCAATCAGCTCGTCGGAACCAAGGTCTCAATTGTGACCCACAAGGTTCAGACCACGCGTTCTATCGTGCGTGGTGTTGCCATGCATGGGTCAGCGCAACTGGTCTTCATCGATACCCCTGGCATATTCAAACCGAAACGGCGACTGGACCGCGCGATGGTCGATACCGCTTGGGGCGGCGCCCGGGATGCCGATGTTATCGCGCTTTTGATCGATGCCCGAAAAGGCATTGATGAAGAAGTTGAGAACATCCTGAAGCGACTTTCCAGCCAGTCAGCGCCTAAGGTGTTGATCCTGAACAAAACCGATGTCGCCAAGCGCGAAAAGCTCCTTCAGCTGGCGCAAAAGGCAAATGAATATCTCGAATTTGAAGAGACGTTCATGATCTCTGCGCTGAAAGGAGACGGGACACAGGCCATCCTGGACTACTTCGCGTCCAAGGTTCCGGAAGGTCCGTGGCTTTATCCGGCAGACCAGCCTTCGGATCTCCCCCTGCGTATCCTTGCTGCCGAGATAACCCGCGAGAAGCTGTTCGAGCGTCTGCATCAGGAACTGCCCTATATCTCCACCGTGGAAACAGAGCAGTGGCAGACACGCAAGGATGGTTCGGCCCGTATCGAGCAGACGATCTACGTGGAACGGGACAGTCAAAAAAGCATTGTCCTTGGAAAACGCGGGCAGACCATCAAGGCGATCTCCCAGGCGGCGCGCGAAGAGCTCTCGGAGATCATCGAAACGCCGGTCCATCTGTTCCTGTTCGTGAAAGTGCGGGAAAATTGGGGCGACGATCCGGAACGCTATCGCGAGATGGGACTGGAATTTCCGAAATAGGTGGCGCCTGCGCTCATTTCCGCTGATATTCGGTTCGAGAATCTGTACCGGTTACGGGAAATAACAGGTGGAATGGAACGGTCGCGGCGTGGTGCTGACCACCCGCAAGCACGGTGAGAACGATGTCATTCTGGAGGCCATGACGCTCGATCATGGCCGCCATCTCGGACTTGTTCGAGGTGGACGTTCAAAGCGCCATCGCCCCGTGTTACAGCCCGGAAATGAACTGGACCTTACCTGGAAAGCCCGGCTTTCAGACCACCTTGGGCAATTTCAGATCGAACCGCAAACCTTGCGTGCAGGCGAATTGATGACCAGTGCAATTGGTCTGACCAGCCTGCAACATCTGGCCTTCCTCCTGAGGCTGCTGCCGGAACGACACCCCTACCCGCGTCTTTTCAATGCTCTTTCGGTTCTGCTTGATCATCTGGAAGCTCCGGATGCGGCAGGCGCGCTTTTGATCCGTTTTGAACTGGAACTTCTGCAGGATCTGGGCGCAGGGCTGGACCTCACATCCTGTGCGGCGACCGGCGGCGTCGACGATCTGGCCTATGTCTCACCAAAATCTGCCCGGGCCGTCAGCCGCGAAGCCGGGCTTCCCTATCACGACAGACTTCTGCCATTGCCCTCCTTCCTTCTGGACGGTCAGCGGCAGGCAGGCAGTGAATTGACTTGGGAGGACATCACACAAGGCTTTGAATTAACGAGTTTCTTTTTGGACCGGCACCTTCAGGAACGCGGTGGCAAGGACAGCGGAACCCGTGCGCAGCTGCTTGGCACCTTGGAAAAAAGCTATCGGGTGACCTTCCCCTGGAACTTCTGATCCGGCTGGAAGATCTTCTCGAACATCGCGACACGAGATCACTGGGCACGATTTCCTGCTCTTCTGGTCGAAATCCGTTGAAAATCCGCCGTTTTTACCTGCAAAGATGCTCAAGTGAATTGCACTGGATGCTGTTAACAGCTAGCAAGCAAATATGGGAAAAGAAGTGACTCCGCCGCCAAGCGGCATTGAAGGTATCAACCTCAAGGACGCGCTGGAAGAGCGCTACCTGGCTTATGCATTGTCGACCATCATGCACCGGGCGCTTCCTGACGTGCGCGATGGCCTGAAACCCGTTCACCGGCGCCTGCTTTATGCAATGCGTCTGTTGAAACTTGATCCGGGTGCAGGCTTCAAGAAATGTGCCCGTGTGGTCGGTGATGTCATCGGTAAATACCACCCGCATGGCGACCAGGCTGTTTATGATGCTCTCGTCCGTCTTGCCCAGGATTTCGCGCAGCGTTATCCGCTGATCGACGGCCAGGGTAATTTTGGTAATGTCGACGGCGATAACGCCGCGGCCATGCGTTACACGGAAGCGCGCATGACCGATACGGCCAAGCGTCTGCTTGACGGTCTGGACGAAAATGCCGTCGATTTTCGCGAAACCTATGACGGCGAAGACAAAGAACCGATCGTTCTGCCTGGCGGCTTTCCGAACCTGCTTGGCAACGGCTCATCCGGCATCGCGGTCGGCATGGCGACCTCCATTCCCCCTCACAATGCCTTTGAACTCTGTCAGGCATGCCAGCATCTGATCAAGAATCCGAAGGCTGAAGTCGATGAGCTGCTGGAGTTTGTCAAGGGCCCCGATTTCCCGACCGGCGGACTTCTGGTTTCCGATCAGGGCTCCATCCGGGAGGCCTACGCCACCGGTCGCGGCAGCTTCCGTGTTCGCGCCCGTTGGGAGGTTGAAGACCTCGGGCGCGGCCAATGGGCGATCGTTGTCACGGAAATTCCCTATCAGGTACAGAAATCGCGCCTGATCGAAAAGATTGCCGAGCTGCTCACTGCTCGCAAACTGCCACTACTCGACGATGTTCGCGACGAATCTGCAGAAGACATTCGCGTTGTCCTCGTGCCGCGTTCTCGGAACGTCGATGCCGCCCTTCTTATGGAATCCCTGTTCAAGCTGACGGATCTGGAAAACCGTTTTTCCCTGAACATGAACGTTCTGTCCATGGGCAAGGTCCCGATGGTAATGGGGCTGAAACAGGTTTTGCGCGAGTGGCTGGATCATCGCAAAGTTGTCCTGGTCCGGCGGTCCGAATATCGTCTTGGGCAGATCAACCACCGGCTTGAGGTTCTGGAAGGTTATCTGGTTGCCTATCTCAATCTCGATGAAGTCATCCGCATCATCCGGGAGGAAGATGACGCCAAGGCCGAACTGATCCGGACATTTGAACTGACCGACGTTCAGGCCGAAGCCATCCTCAATATGCGCCTGCGGTCCTTGCGTAAGCTGGAAGAGTTTGAAATCCGCAAGGAGCACGAGAAACTCACAGCTGAAAAAGACGATCTGACCAAGCTGCTCGGATCCGATGCGCGTCAGTGGACCAAGATTTCAAAGGAAATCGGCGAAATCTCGAAAGTCTATGGTCCTGAGACCGAAATCGGTAAGCGCCG
>NZ_JAILWL010000397.1 GCF_025698965.1 Roseibium sp. | reverse complement strand
CCAGATGGCAAGCCGTTCAACGAACAGCCATGAGGCTGCCCAGGTCGCTGCAACAAGCGCCCAAAAGCCGAGGGTTGCCTGCCCGGTGTGATTGGACACTGTCGTGACAAGAAGCCAGGCGGCGAGAGCTGTAACGAGGCCCAGGATCACGTCGCCGATGCGGTTGCGCATGAAGCCAAGTTCATAGCGGACACCGGCAATCGCCAGGATAACCAGGCAAAACGAGAGCCGTGGAACTTCCATAACGCCAAGATCTGGCTTGAAGATCGGGCTGAAAAGGCCGATCAGAACCATGGCGACAACGAACCAGGCAAGCATTGCAGGCATGTCGAAACGGCGCTTGGTGGATGTTGTGTTCATCGTGCCATCCCCATGCGTTTCAGCGTGACGCCTTCCAAAATGCCGATCAGGGCCACAAGTGCGCCGGCAAGAAATGCGGCCATCAGTAGTGCGGACCATATCTGAACCGTCTGACCGTAGTAAGACCCGGCCAGAAGGCGGGCTCCAAGTCCGGCAACTGCACCCGTCGGCAATTCCCCGACGATCGCGCCGACGAGGGAGGCGGCCATGCCGATCTTCATGGACGTAAAAAGGTAGGGCACAGCGTAGGGAAGCCGCAGCTTCCAGAAGGTCTGGATGCGAGATGCCGAATAGGTGTGCATCAGGTCCATGTGAATGACTTCCGGTGACCGAAGCCCCTTCACCATGCCAACGGTGACGGGGAAGAACGACAGATAGGTCGAGATCATTGCCTTGGGCAGCAGGCCTGAAATGCCGATGGCGTTCAAAACGACGATGATCATCGGTGCGATCGCCAGAATGGGGATGGTCTGGGAGGAGATAACCCAGGGCATGAGCGATTTGTCGAGCACGCGGGAATGCACAATACCAATGGCGAGCAGTATGCCGAGAGTCGTCCCGATCAAGAAGCCCAGAAGCGTTGAGGAAAGCGTGATGCCAGTGTGGTAGATCAACGAGCGTTTCGAGGTGATTTTCTTCTCAACCGTCGTTTCCCAGATCTCGATGATGACCTGATGCGGCGCAGGCAGAACTGGACGTTCCTGGGCCAGAGTGTCTGTAATGAACAAGGTTACCGGAACTTCTGTCCGATTGGCCCTTTCATACATTTCCTGCTGGAACGGGGCGTTCAAAATGACTGCCGCGATGTACCAGAGACTGATGATTGACAGAACAACGACAATTACCGGTCCGACAGTACCCGACATGAGACCGGCGAAGGGGCTGAGGCTGCGAGTGGGGGGGAGGGTCGCGTCGGTCATTGTCCCTCAATCCTCGTATGAGTGCCCGGCTTTCAGGCCTTCGCGCACGCGGTGTGCAATTTTAAGGAATTCAGGTGTTTCCCGTACGTCCAGGTTCCGATTTCGCGGAAGGTCGCTTTCAATGACGTCGTAGATCCGACCTGGACGCGGACACAGGACCACAATCTTGGTGGAGAGGAAAACGGCCTCCGGAATGGAGTGAGTGACAAACACGACTGTCTTGTTGGTTTTTGCCCAGAGTTGAAGCAGCTGTTCGTTCAAATGATCCCGAACGATTTCGTCCAGGGCACCAAATGGCTCGTCCATCAGCAGAAGATCGGGTTCCACGGCGAGTGCGCGGGCGATGGAGGCGCGTTGCTGCATGCCGCCGGAAAGCTGCCACGGAAATTTCTTTTCAAAACCGGTCAGGTTCACCAGATCCAGGTTCTTGGCTATTCGCTGCTGTTGTTCAGTTCCCGATAGCCCCATGATTTCCAATGGCAATGCAATGTTCTTGGCAATCGTTCGCCACGGATAGAGCGCTGCTGCCTGAAACACATAACCATACGCACGCTTGAGGCGGGCCTCCTCAGGCGAGACACCGTTGACCGTAATGGAGCCAGCGGTCGGTTTTTCCAGATCCGCGATGACCCGAAGCAAGGTGGTCTTGCCACAACCGGACGGCCCGATAAAGGAAACAAAGTCACCTTCCTCGATCTTGAGATCGATATCGGACAAGGCGTGCACCGGACCATCATTGGTCTCGAACGTCAGCGAGAGGTTCTCGATATCGATCACCCGGTTCGGGCTGGCGCTGGCTGTGTTTTCCACCATTTCGGTGTCCTTTGCGCTGGCAAGAGCAGTCATATTGTTCCTCGCTACACGAGTCGGGTGCCGATAAACAGTATTTGATAGGAGGCATCAGATGGGGATCCGGTCAGGACCTCCAGGTTCTGGCCTCCGCATTCGGGCAGAAACAGGTTCCCCTCCCACGGGTGAGAGGGGACTTTTTGCATCAAACCCCGCTAGCCGGAATGCCGGTGCGTTCCACTTGCCGTGGCGCCGTGACTTCCTTCCAGGTTGAAAGTGCCTTGTTGACGGCCTGGAAGGGCTCGCGGGCAACGAACTCGCCGTGGCCCTGTTTGTGGTTGACCGTACCATCTTCCACGGCCACCCGACCGCGTGTCAGTGTGTATCGCGGCAGTCCTTTGACTTTCTTGCCCTCAAAGACGTTGTAGTCGATGGCCGATTGCTGGCTGTTCGCGGAGATTGTCTTTTCCTTACTCGGATCCCAGACCACCAGATCTGCATCTGCACCGACCAAAACTGCTCCTTTTTTCGGATAGATATTCAGGATTTTTGCAATATTGGTTGAAGTTACCGCAACGAACTCGTTCGGCGTCAATCGACCTGTGTTGACGCCATATGTCCACAGCATCGGCATGCGATCTTCGAGGCCGCCGGTTCCGTTTGGAATCTTGGTGAAGTCACCAACGCCAGTGCGTTTTTGTTCCGTGGTGAAGGCGCAATGGTCTGTTGCCACCACCTGGAGTGACCCGGCAGCAAGCCCTGCCCACAACGAATCCTGATGTTTTTTGTCCCGGAATGGCGGTGACATGACACGACGAGCGGAGTGGTCCCAATCATGGTGATAGTACTCACTGTCATCCAACGTCAGATGCTGAATGAGCGGTTCGCCATAAGCACGAATGCCATTCTGGCGCGCGCGGCGGATGGCTTCATGAGCCTGTTCGGAAGATGTGTGAACGATGTAGACCGGAACACCGGCCATATCCGCAATCATGATTGCCCGGTTTGTGGCTTCGCCTTCCACTTCCGGCGGGCGTGAGTGGGCATGGCCTTCCGGGCCGTTGTGTCCCTCAGCCAGAAGCTTTTGCTGCAAAGTGGCGACGACGTCGCCGTTTTCAGCGTGCACGAGCGGCAGAGCGCCAAGTTCGGCGCAGCGTTGGAACGAGGCGAACATTTCGTCGTCATTCACCATCAGGGCACCCTTGTAGGCCATGAAGTGTTTGAACGTGTTGATGCCTTTTTCCTGAACGACCGTCTGCATGTCGTTAAAGACCTGCTCTCCCCACCAGGTTATCGCCATATGGAAGGAGTAATCGCAATGCGCCATGGTGGACTTGTTATCCCACATCTGCAGCGCTTCGATCAGCGATTGGCCAGGTGAGGGCAGGGCGAAGTCGACCACCATTGTGGTGCCACCCGCGAGTGCTGCGCGCGTTCCGCTGTCGAAATTGTCGGACGAAAAGGTACCCATGAAGGGCATTTCCAGGTGCGTATGCGGATCGATCCCGCCCGGCATGATGTAGCAACCGGTTGCGTCCAGCGTTTCATCGCCGGAGAGGTTCGGACCGATTTCGACAATCTTGCCGTCTTCGATTTTCACATCGGCGTCATAGGAAAGGTCGGCAGTGACAACCGTGCCGCCCTTGATCACTTTGCTTGCCATTAGTGTTCCCCTTCTTTCGTATATTGCCCGGTTCACTCTGTTGATGCACCGGGATGTCTCCAAGTCGAGAGCCCTCCGGGCCATGAGGCTGCGTAGTTCACTGCTACTCCACGATCTCCGCCGTCTCGACGACCGCGTGGAACAGGACGTCCGTTCCTGCCTTTGCCCAGTCCCTGGAAATCTCTTCGGCTTCGTTGTGCGACAGGCCGTCGACACAGGGACACATGATCATGGCTGTGGGAGCTACCCGGTTGATCCAACAGGCGTCGTGACCGGCACCGGAAATGATGTTCTGGTGGGTGTACCCAAGGCGTTCTGCCGCGTTACGAACCGCTTCCACGCAAGTCTTGTCGAATTCGACCGGATCGAAGCCGCCGACCTTTTCAAACTCGACGTCGACCCCCATCTCGTCACAAATCTTCTTCGCACCGATCTTGAGCCGATCTTCCATATCCTTGATGACTGCGAGGTCCGGCGAGCGAAAGTCCACAGTGAAGACTGTCTTGCCGGGGATCACGTTGCGCGAATTCGGATAAACGTCGATGTGACCGGCGGCCCCGACGGCATGCGGGGCATGGGACCAGGCGATTTCGTCTACCAGTTCCAGAATGCGTGCCATGGCAAGACCCGCATTCTTGCGCATGGGCATGGGCGTGGAGCCTGTGTGGCTGTCCTTGCCTGTGACCGTCACCTGGGTCCAGGAAAGACCCTGACCATGTGTGACCACACCAATGTCCTTGCCTTCGGCTTCCAGAATTGGTCCCTGTTCGATGTGTAGCTCGAACATGGCATGCATCTTGTCCTTGCGGGCGCCGACCTCTTCGTCACCAACCCATCCAATGCGCTTCAGTTCATCGCCAAACTTCAACCCTTCGGCATCTTCCCGGTCATAGGCCCAATCCTGGGTATGGACGCCAGCAAAAACACCGGAGGCCAGCATCGCCGGTGCATAGCGAGTGCCTTCTTCATTGGTCCAGTTGGTCACTACAATCGGGTGCCTGGTCTTGAGACCGAGATCGTTCAAGGTACGGATTACCTCCAGACCACCCAGAACACCCAGTACGCCGTCGTATTTGCCACCAGTCGGTTGGGTGTCGAGGTGTGAACCGACATAAACGGGAAGGGCGTCTGGATCGGTTCCCGGCCGTGTCATGAACATGTTGCCCATGGTGTCGACACCCATCGTCATACCGGCATCTTCGCACCATTTCTGGAAGAGCTTGCGACCTTCTGAATCTTCATCAGTCAGGGTCTGGCGGTTGTTGCCACCAGCGACACCCGGGCCGATCTTGGCCATTTCCATCAGGCTGTCCCAGAGACGGTCAGCGTTGATCCTAAGGTTTTCGCCCGGAGCTGCCATAGGCTAACCCTCCTACTTCAATTCGGTTTCGACGAAGGACATGGGCTTGTCTCCGCCATTGATAACATTGTGTTCCACGCCTTCTTCACGGCGATACACGGTTCCTGCGGAGATGAAGACCTCGCGGCTTTCATCCCCCGGTTCTTCAAGCAGCATCTTGCAGTCGGTGAGTGTGGTGATGACGTAATCCATCTCGTGACGATGCCAGCCGGTCTCCGCCCCGGGTTCGAAATCGAAACGGGTGACACGAACCCTGTCGTCGTCAATCAGCTGTGTCGCTGTTGCCTGATGTCTGGTCATGACAAGCCAATTCCCCAGGTGTTCAAGATCGGTGGAACCCCCCGGTCACCACCTTTGACGTCATCAGTCGATGCTGTTCAGTACCGTTCTCAATTTGTCGAATAACTCATCGATCTGCTCCTTCGATATTATGAGCGGTGGAGACAGGGCGATGATGTCGCCCGTAGTCCTGATCAGCAGACCGTCATCATAGGCTTTGAGGAATGCGGAGAACGCGCGTTTCGTCGGTTCACCGGCAATTGGCTCCAGTTCGATGGCACCGATCAAACCAAGATTGCGGATATCGATCACATTCGGGCAATCTTTCAGAGAATGCAGCCCGTCTTCCCAATGCTGCGCGAGTTCGGCGGCCCGGGTGAGCAGACCTTCTTCTTCATATGTGTCCAGCGTTGCGAGCGCGGCTGCACATGCGACCGGATGGGCGGAATATGTGTAACCGTGGAACAGTTCGATCATGTGTTCCGGACCGGTCATGAAAGTGTTGTAGATTTCCGAGGTGCAGAACACCGCTCCCATCGGGATGACCCCTGATGTCAGACCTTTGGCCGTCGTGACCAGATCAGGGGTGACGTCAAAGAAGTCTGTAGCAAATGGAGAGCCGAGACGGCCGAAACCGGTGATTACCTCGTCAAATATCAGCAGAATTCCGTGCTGCGTGCAGATTTCACGAAGCCGCTCCAAATAGCCCCTTGGTGGAATGAGCACACCTGTCGAACCTGCAACGGGTTCAACGATCACGGCCGCAATAGTCGAGGGGTCATGCAGCTGGATAATACGGATAAGGTCTTCAGCATACTCTGC
>NZ_JAILWL010000396.1 GCF_025698965.1 Roseibium sp. | reverse complement strand
CAGCCAGGAGCTGCAGGCCGTCGAGCTGACGCATGTCGCCAGCGGCCTGGGCGGAGTTCACGGCGCGGGCGATCTGGTTCAGGTTGGTGCCGATGCGGCTGAGTGCCGTCACAAGCTGCGGTTCGACCTGCGGTGTGGCACGGCGGCGCGGGGCTTTGATCTGCCCCAACGCCCCGCGCAACAGCTCCGAGACGGAGATTTTGTCCGCGGCGGCGCGGTGCTTGAGATTTCTCTTTTCCTCCGTCGTGCAACGCATAACAACCGTCTCGTCGAAACGGATCGTTTGCGGTCTGGAGGGGTTCGAAGGGGAGGCTTGTCGCCCCTCGCAAGGTACCGTGTCGTATGACATGGGTCGCCTTGCTCTTGTCAGATCCGCCGCAGTCATGCCGCTTGCCTATAGGCTGTTTGAGAGGCCGATTGGTGTGCGATCGCGGGCAGTCTGTTCAGGAAATACGTCAGGCATTCCTGCTCTTTGTCGGAGCCACCTTCCGGTGGCCATCGGCCGGGGAGCTGGTATCCGGATGAACCGTTCACGCTGGTCGCGAGATTGAGCCGTGCCAGGTTGGGCAGGGTCTTCTCGGCAAGCCAGGCATTCCATTCATCGACCTGCCGGGTCTGAGCTGTTGGAAGAACGACGACGGGAATGGAACGGCGAGAGACGGCCTTCGCGCGCGCCTCACGCGCGTTAGGTTTTTTATTTATTTCTTTCTCTTTGTTTGGTGGACAGGTTTGACCGCCTTTACTGGACACATCTGACCGCCTTTGGGGACAATTCTGTCCGTCTTCAGAAGTGCGAAGGGGGACAGATTTGTCCGTCTTTTCTCTGAGCTCAGAGGCCTTTAAGATCGAGGCGTCGGTAGGGCAATACTCCGTATTGTGACCGACGCCATTCCCGCGTTGAACGCCAAGCCAGCCACCTTCTTCTAGATCGCGGATGGCACGCTGGATGGATTTGACACTCTTGCCGGTTGCTGCGGCAATAGTCTTGTAAGACGGCCACGCCTTCTCGGTGTGGCCGTTCACATGTGCGGTCACGATATAGAGCGCCACGCACTTGGCATTGTCGTTGATATTGGCATCACAGCTCAGCAGTCTCAGCCACTGAAGCTTCACTTCCCGGAATGGACGGCGCTCGCTCATGCGCGCCTCCGACGACTCATCGGGAGCCTTTTCTTAGGTGAGGCAAGGCGGCAAAAAGGTGGGACAGTGGCTTTTGTAAGCCATTGAAATCCTTCAGGCAGGCGTTTTGTCCCACCTTCGGATAAGTTATTGATTTTCTTCAGTTTGGCTAGGCCCTCCGGGCCCACCAATTTCCCTGTTTCTCAAAGAGTTCGAAGCCAAGCTGAAAAATCGCGGCGTGGCCAGTTCGGAATGCGGCGGGGTGGCAACCGGAGCGGGGTGCTGACGCCGTTGCGGGATTGAGTCCGGTTTATTCGCGGGCGGCTATTTGTCCGAATATCGCTTCTCGAGCTCGTCGTAGTGGTCCTTGTGAACGGCATGCTGGCGGATTTCGAAGCTGGCGACGGGACCGTTTTCGTCCATGCGGCCGTCGCTTTTCAGCATGCTCAATGCGTCGTGCATGCCTTTCAAGGCACCCTGAAGTGCCACATTGGCGTAGAGGACCAGGCCGAAGCCCATCTGATCGAGTTCTGAAAAGTCCATGATCGGGGTCTTTCCTCCAACGACAAGATTAATCAGCTGAGGTGTTCCGGATAGCCGCTTGGGAATTTCACGGATGTTCTCAAGACCGCTCGGGGCTTCGATAAAGGTAATGTCTGCACCGTCTTCGATGAACGCTTCGGCGCGTTCGATAGCGGCATCGAAGCCGTGAGTCGCGCAGGCATCCGTGCGGGCGACAATCAGGAAATCGGGATCCTGGCGAGCGTCTGCAGCCGCTTTTATTCTGCTGCGGGCTTCCACGATGTCCACGACATCCTTTCCTGAAAAATGGCCGCAGCGTTTCGGGTTGACCTGGTCCTCCAACTGGATTGCGCTTGCGCCGGCGCTTTCAAGAGTGCGGACCGTGTGATGAACATTGAGGGCGTTGCCGAACCCTGTATCGGCGTCGACCACGATCGGCAGGCTGGTGATATTTCGAATGGCTGCCGTGTGCTCCGCGATTTCCGGTAGCGAGATGAAGCCAAGGTCCGGCATGCCGAGATTGGTGTTGGTGAGGCCGGCGCCGGAAATATAGACCGCTTCATAACCAAGCTGGTCAATGACACGTGCTGCCAGTGCATTGGCAGCTCCGGGTATCAGAACAGCGCCGCCACTGTTCAGGCGTTTGCGAAACGCTTTGTTGATTTCGTGGTTCATCATGGCGACGACTCCGGCTGTGTGAGTTTGCGCTCCTGCGTAAGATGCAGCCGGTTTCTTGGCAAGCGTCACTCAAGTGCGTTCTATCAGGCGAAACGATGTTCTCAAGTGGTCGTCAGGCTTCTGGCAAGACTTTCCAGCAGAGGGATGGCATTTTCACGGGCCTCCTTGTCGAACCTTGTGGCAAGGCCGGATACGGTGAGCGCTCCGACGAGTTCTCCCGATCCGTTAAAGACGGGTGTCGAGATGGAGGAGATGTTCGGATTGGTCTGCCCGACGGAACTTGCCGTTCCGTTTTTGTTGAAGGGAGCGAGATCACCGACATCTTCACCGGAAAAATGGCGAAGAACCAGGCCTGACGCGCCGGTCGACAGTCTCAGTCGCATACCTTCTTCAACATGAAACCGTAGGAGATTTGGAGAATTTTCCCTGTATAAACAAACACGTTCGTTGCCTGCGCGCACATAAAACGAGGCAGTTTCCCCGGTTGCTTCGGAAAGGATTTTGAGGGAGGGAGCGACATGCTCCCGCTTGGTGAAATCCCGCCTGAAAATCAATCCAAGACGCCAGACACTTGGACCGACGCTGAACCGGCCGTCTTCGTCCCGCTGGATGAAGCCGTATATGCCCATGGAATTTGTCAGCCGTAAAATGGTGCTTTTATGCAGGCCGGTTTCTTCCGCGATCTGAGCCAGAGTCATGATCGGTTTTTGAGTTGAAAACGCACTCAGGATCGACAAGGCGCGTTCCACGGATTCTGTACGGTTGGCGGTCATGTTCGTTCTATCGGGTGAAATCGTGTTCAGATCACCTTGCCGCACGCCTGGATGACTGTCTAGCCTTTCGGTCATACAGGAGAGGTTACTTGCGTTTTCACAACATCGGAAATTCATCCTATAGAGCGGCGGATTACTGCGGGCTCCTGGGAAAAGGCTATCGCAGCTTGCCTTATTCGCTGCGGGTACTGGCAGAAAACGCTGCCCGTCATTCTCAAGATGGTTCAGCCGCATTGGATGTGCTGGCGCGGAAGGGCGACGCCGTTCCCTTTCGCCCAGCGCGTTTGCTGCTGCACGACATGCTCGGAATCCCGGCGCTGATCGATATCATGGCGATGCGCAACTTGTTGGAAGAGCAGGGCGGTGACCCGAAAACCGTCGACATGAGCCTGCCGGTGGATCTCGTGATCGATCACTCCATGTCGATCAATCACTGGGCAGACAGGTTCGCGTTGCAGAAGAACATGGATCGCGAATTCGAAGTCAATCGTGAACGTTTTGCCTTCCTCAAGGCCTGTGAAGCGCGGTTCCCACGTCTGCGGGTCATTCCGCCCGGAGGCGGCATCTGCCACCAGATCAATCTTGAATGTCTCGGGCAAACGGTTTTGCCGTCGCAGGAGGAAAGCGCTGTTCTCATTCCAGATTCCTGCCTTGGTACCGACAGCCACACACCGATGATCAATGCACTGGGCATTATCGGCTGGGGTATTGGCGGGCTTGAAGCGGAGGCAATCCTGTTCGGGGAAAGCACTCCTGTCAATGTGCCGCGCGTGATCGGTCTGGAGGTTACCGGAACACCCTCCAATGACATAACGGCAACGGATATTGCCCTTGTTGTTGCAGAAAAACTGCGTGCACTTGGCGTCGTGGATACGTTTGTCGAACTCTTCGGTTCAGGCTATCGCAGCTTGAGTGTCGCGGATCGCGCGACCATTGCAAACATGGCGCCCGAATATGGTTCAACGATGGTCTTCTGTCCGGTCGACGAGCGAACAATTGACTATCTTCGACAGACCGGACGCAGCGACAATGTTGACCGGACAGAAGCTTATTGCAGGGCGCAGAAGCTCTGGGCAGACGGCATCGATACGGCTGTGGATTACGATGCCGTCGTTGATCTTGATCTTGGTCGGATCGGTCGATCTGTTTCCGGCCCTTCTCGTCCTGAACAACGGATCGATCTTGCCAATGCGAGTGATCGACTGAAGCTGCAAGGCGAGACAGAACGCAGAGTTCCGATTGAAGGTGAAGACCATGACATCGGCGATGGCGACGTGATCATCGCCGCCATCACAAGCTGCACCAATACTGCAAATCCGCGAAACATGGTGACGGCAGCCCTGGTGGCCCGCAACGCGGTCGCAAGAGGGATGCAAGTTCCGCCTCATGTCAAAACATCGTTGGCACCAGGTTCAAGAGTTGTGGCGCGCTATCTGGAGCAAAGCGGGTTGCAGCAATCGCTCGACACACTGGGATTTGAGGTCGCGGCATTTTCCTGTTCAACCTGCAACGGCATGTCGGGCCCTTTGGATCCGGTTCACGAGGCTGCAATCAAGGCCAATGACGTCAAGGGAATTGCGGTTCTTTCCGGCAATCGGAATTTTGCCGGCCGTATTCACCCGCTCGCCTCGCGCAACATGATCGCATCACCGCCACTGGTGGTCGCCTATGCCCTGATGGGCACGATCCTGAAGGACATTACCTCAGAGCCGCTTGGGATCGATCGGGACGGTAGTCCGGTGATGCTGACGGAAATATGGCCCTCGGCCGACGAAGTGACACAGATTGTCGAAACATTTGTGACGCCTAAGGAATTTCGCGAAAACTATGCAGCTATCAGCGATGTCAATTCGCGCTGGAACGATTTGGAGGTAAGCGCGGGAACCTATGAATGGGCTCCTTCCAGCTACGTGTCCTTTCCGCCCTTTGTTCGCGAAATCGAGCCGAGGGAGACGGCAATTGGACCTCTCAAAGGGCTTCGTCCGCTGGTTATTCTGGGGGACAGCGTCACCACAGATCATATTTCTCCTTCCGGGATCATTACACCTGAATCCGAGGCTGGTCAGTATTTGCAGGCAAGGGGCGTTGCGCCTCAGGACTTCAATTCCTTCGGAACACGGCGTGGCTGCTCGGATGTCGTGGTTCGCTCGACCTATGCAAATTACAGACTGAGAAATGAGATGACCCCCGAAAAGGAGGGCTCGTGGACGCGTGTTGAACCCGACGGTGACGTAACCTCCGTTTTCAAGGCAATTCAGACCTATCTCGAACGGGACCAGAAGCTTGTGGTGATTGGCGGACGGGAATACGGGTGCGGCTCCTCCAGAGACACTGCCGCGAAGGCACCGTGGCTGGCCGGTGTCCGCGCAGTGATTGCGGAGAGTTTTGAACGGATCCACCGGTCCAATCTCGTGAATATGGGAATTGCACCGCTTTGTTTTCCGGAAGGTGTCACACGTCGCACGTTGAAGCTGAACGGCAGCGAAACCTATGACATCGATCTCGATGAAAGCTTGAAAAGTGCGACCCTCACCGTGCATCGCACAGATGGAAGCTCCGAAGCGACACCTCTGGATCTGCGGCTCTACAACGAGGTTGAACGGGCGACCTTCGCGGCGGGTGGACTGTTGCCTCGTGCGTTCCGGAAATTCCTGGCGGGAGGTGCCTGATGGCGAACCGGTTGCGCGCAGCCTTTTACCGGGGCGGCACCTCCAAGGCAGTGGTTTTCAATGGCAAGGACCTGCCGGAGGATCCGAAGCTCCGTGATCGAATATTCCTTCATGTGCTGGGCAGTCCTGATCCATATGGGCGCCAGTTGAACGGGATGGGAGGTGGACTTTCCTCCCTGTCCAAGGTTGTCATTGTCCAGTCGTCGGAGCGTGAGGATGCAGACGTCGATTATACTTTCGTGCAGATTGCGGTAGACGAACCGCTGGCTGACTACGGCTCAGCCTGCGGGAACATGTCTTCCTGTGTCGGGCCGTTTGCGGTCGAGGAAGGCATGGTCAATGTCGAGCGCGGTGAAACGTCGGCGCTTGTGCGCATATTCGACACAAATACAAAGCGCCTTTACCACGCGCGGTTTCCACTCAGGAACGGCAAGGTGGTGGAAGAGGGGACTGTCGCCATTCCCGGTGTCTCCGGAACAGGT
>NZ_JAILWL010000395.1 GCF_025698965.1 Roseibium sp. | reverse complement strand
TACAGATCCAGTACGGCAATATCTCCTGTCGCAACAATTCGCCCGCCGGTTCGATCCGCAATTGCATCAATGATCGTCTCCGCATTCGAACCTTCGTTTTCGAGGATGCAACGTCCTATGTCCAGGGCCTGAGTAATCCCTCCAACGGCTGCGTTCTTCCGCAAATAGTCGACAGGAAGAGGGTCCCGGGCAACTTTCACCATCCCTCCGGCCAGTACCGAGGTATTTCGAACAATCTTTGCATTGGTTTCAAGACTGCCTTCAACAATCAGACTGACATACCGGACCTTCTCCGGATCGCCGCCAGACACCGCCTGGATGGATTTATAGGCAGCTATGTTATGTGCCCCCATGGCCCCCATGAGACCTGTCGGATGAGCTCGACCGTCCGCTGGAGCGTCAACAACCGGAATGCCAAGCATTGCGGAACTGATCCACCCGCTCAAGCTTGCTGTCGGTCCGTTTTCGCAGGGGATCAAACCAGCCAATCGTCCACTGAGCTTATTGTTGAGAAGAGTGGTTGCACGGGTCTCGTCGACCGGAAGATAATATCGCTGTGCAGCAGCCGGAGCCCCTACCCCGGAAATGGTTGCAAACAGCGCATCGTCTTCGAAAGCGTTCAAGGATCTCAGCTCAATCTTCCCCAGGGTCGTTGCGGTCCGGGCGATTTCCAATCCTTCAGAAATGACGCCGCCGCCACCACCGCCCAATACTGCCCCTCCATAGACAATAGCAACACCGTCCTCTCGAGTAAGGTTCTGAATACTCATGCACTTTTCTCCTGGAAATTCGTTTTCTGGTTAAAGCATCTAACCTCTCTCAAATGCGCAACCGAATAAGTGTGGGCACTTAATGAGTGTTTCGCGGTCAATTGTTTAAATGACCTAAGTTAGCTGTTCAGGAAAACGCGTGTTAAACTCAGATGATGCAGCAGAGCCGAAGCAAAAGACTGAGAATAAACTTTGTAAGTGCCGGCCAGACGCCGCGCAAACGGATGGTGTACGAGTCGCTTTCGCATCACGCTCATACCTGCGAAGTTCACGAATTCGGTGCTCTTGATGGACTATCCGATCGGGATATTCAGGAGCTGTCTCCTGCTGTCGGTGAACTGAGCATCAGGACAAAATTACGCACTGGTGAGGATGCCGTTATTTCCGAAACATGGCTCCGCACACGCTTGGACGACATCTGCGGCCAGCTGAATTCGGCAAACAGCGATGACATCACGATTGTCGGCACGACAAAGAGTCTGGTTTCGGAAAATGTGCCCGATCATATACTTCAGGCAGAAATTGCTCTTCAAAAAACAATAGAAACGCTTTCAATCGCCGGTCAGCGGATTGGTGAAATCGTGACACTTCCGATTCAACTCCATGAAGGACGCAGATTTTTGGATGCGGATTTCGATGCTGCTTATGCATCACCAAAGGACCAGGACGCTCTTGCGGAAGCAGGACGGAAACTTTCGCACTGTGATTTTATCGTGCTTGGATCCATGGCCCATCCGCTGAAACACCACGAAATCGTTGCTAAATCCTCAGGCAAGCCCGTCATTCACATCCGGAAAGTTCTTGCAGGAACACTTGCGCGCGCCCTTCGAGAGAGAGAAAAGAGCTCGATCGCTCAGGTTCAATTGTTGGTTCCCGACTGGCAGGACACGGTGAACAGCCTTTCAGAACGCGAAAAACAGGTTCTCGAATGCGTTCTCAATGGCCTCTCCAACAAAAACATTGCCCGTATTCTCGGCATAAGTCACCGCACGGTTGAAGTGCATCGAAGAAATATTATGGGCAAGTTCGGTGTAGCCAACGCCAGAGATCTTATGGGCTCTCTTAACCGGGCCCTGTCATTCAACCTGCCCCGATAGCGCTCAACCATGCTCAATGACATTCTCGATCTCGTCGATCGAACGATCGATGCCAGATTGACACGCCTGAATTCGTTTCTGCGAATACAGTCGATCTCCACCGATAGCACCTATTCCACCCACTGTGCACGTGCGGTAAACTGGGTTGCCACCCAGTTGCGGGACCTTGGTGCTGTCGCTTCGGTTCACTCAACCAAAAGTCACCCCATTGTTTTGGGAAAGCTGCCTGCGCAAGGCAAACGGCTGCTTTTTTATGGTCACTACGATGTGCAACCTGTGGACCCTCTCGAGCTTTGGGAGAGCGAGCCATTCCAGCCCACCTATATCGACAACGGAGATGGTGCCGCTGTTGTTGCTCGCGGTTCCGCCGACGACAAGGGCCAGATGTCAACGTTTCTGGAGGCACTGCGCGCCTGGAAGGAAGTGATCGGAGATCTGCCTTCCCCATTACGTTCCTGATTGAAGGGGATGAGGAGAACGGTTCTCCCAACTTCGCGGACTTTATCAAGCAAAATTCAGATTACCTGACTTCGGAAGTCGCACTCGTGTGTGACACGACGCGTTACGACGAGGACACGCCCGCGATCACGACGATGCTTCGCCGCCTGCTCAAAGAGCAGATTACCTTGAAAACAGGGGACCGTGACCTGCATTCAGGGCATTATGGCGGCCTGGCGCCCAATGCAGCCTTGCTGCTTTGTTCGGTTCTCGCGGAGCTTAAGGATCGGAACAATCGTGTTCAGATCCCAGGATTTTACGACGGCATTCGGGAGCTGCCGGAAAATGTGAAACTGAGCTGGCAGGATCTGCACTTTGACGCGAACGAATATCTCTCCAAGGTCGGCATCGATACGACAACCGATCTTGATCTAAGCACCCCTCTCTACCGACTCTGGTTTGCGTCGACGTGCGAGATAAACGGCATCAGCTCCGGCTATGGCGGTGAAGAATTCAAAACCGCAATTCCATGCCAGGCTTTGGCAAAGGTAAGCATCAGGCTCGCTCCGGGTCAGAATCCCCAAGTCATTCGGAATGCGTTTCGCACTTTTGTGAGGTCAAGATTACCGGAACATGCCGAAGTTTCATTCAGGGCGCTCGGCGCTTCGCCAGCCTGCCAAATGGATGTTGAATCCCCTCTGTTTCAAGCAGCCAAGAGTGCACTGACAAAGGAGTGGGGCACGGAGGCCGTATTTGTCGGGAGCGGCGGGTCGATACCAGTGGCATCACACATTCAAGAAATTCTCGGCATTGACACCTTGCTTGCAGGTTTCGCGCTCAAGATTGACCGGATCCACTCTCCAAACGAAAAATATGACCTGAAGAGTTTTCACAAGGGAATACGAAGCTGGGTCCGGATACTTGAGGTGCTGCACGACAATTCGATGTGCTGATCTTTCGTTAGTGAGCGCATTCGGAGGCGGCATGTTTGACCGCCTCCTCCAAAACGCCCGAATTCAATCAACGATATAGAGTGGATAAAGATCAATCTCTGTCGTCATTCTGACAGGAGTGTAGGTGAACCCTTTCACGTGGTCTCGAAATGCCACTGTCCGCTCACGCATCATACCGAATATTTCCGGCTGATCCTCCACGATCATTTTCTGAATCTCCCCATAGAGCTCCAACCGTTCAGCTTCGTCCAACGAGTAGCGTGCTTTTTCAATCATTTGCGCAACTTCCGGGTCATCATAAAAGCTGGAGCCGTAGTATTTCCCCCAGGAATCAGGGTGATACTGGAACGCAACGGCGTCAGGGTCGGAGGAAACCGGTGTCGCAAATATAGCCATCATGTCGGGTGAGGTTTCCACTTTGCTGCCTCTTGCCACCATGTTCGGCCAGGTAAGAGGGATCATCTCCACCTCGATGCCCAGCTTTCGCAAGCTGTCGATGAGAACCAGTCCAATCAGGCGTTCTTCTTCAAATCCCTGAACGTAAACATATTCCAATGTGAGGCCGCCTTCAGGCCATTTGGATTCTGCAAGAAACTTTTTTGCACGCTCCAAATCCTGCCGAGGAATGTCTGCAACTTCGACATGCCCAATCACACTGTCGGTGAATGGGCTGGTCTGCAGTTCGGCTTTACCGTTGTAGATCCGAAGCAGCGCATCATAGTCAAACGCAAACGCAATGGCCTTTCGAAGGTTCTTGTCAGATGTGTATTTGCCCTTGGTGTTGAACTTGATGGCAAAAGATGTCAAAGCGGGCTCGGTAGACGTGTTTACTCTTGGTGATCTTTTGATCTTGTTGAAGTCATCTGGTGGGAGATCAAGAACGATGTCCGCGCCCCCCGTTCCCAACGCAAATTGCTGTGCACTGGTTTCGCGAACAAGCTGATAGACGACGCCGGCCACCCCGCCCTCCGAATAAGGAAACCCTTTCCAGTAGTTCGGCTCCCGGCTGATCTCGTACAATGCCCCCTGTTCAATTCGCTTCAACCTGAAGGGGCCGCTTCCGGCATCGTTGATTGCCAGCCATGCCTGGCCGTAGTCACCGTCAACCTCACGCGTCTTGATCTGTTTTGGATTCATGACAAACCACCAGGGGAGAAAACTCAAAAACCCGGAATATGGCTTTTCAAGTCTGAACTGAACGGTGTGTTCGTCCAGAACGTTTATGCTTTCAGGCTTCAGGAAGTCGCTGAGCATCCAGGCTGGCCCCTGATTCAGCTTAAGAGTTCGTTCGAAGGAGTACCTCACAGCTTCGGCGTTGACAGGATCTCCATCGTGGAACACAGCATTTTTGGCCAGATGGAAAGTCCAGATCAGACCGTCTTCGCTACTCTCCCAGCTCTCTGCCAGCCAGGGAACGACGTTCGGCGGGTTTCCTTCGTATTTGAGAAGGGCGTCATAGGTTGCCTGCAGCATCGTGCGGATAGAAGCGTCATACTTGATACTGGGGTCAAGCGTACTCACCGATTGTCTTCCGGCAACAACCAGGACATTCCCTGCATCCGTCCGTTCAAATGCAGACGACGGAATTGCACTGCCTCCGTATAGAATTAGCGCCGCGATACTGACAGACCTAGCAAAACTCCAAATCATTCTCTCACCTCCGAAGGTAGTGCCGTCTCAGAAACCTCCCTGAAACAAGAGAATGCTAAGTCTTGCATTTATTGAACAGAAATAAGTGCTGACACCTATTCATGTTCAGACTAACTTCGTTAATTCAGAGCTTTTTCGTTAAAAAAATCGGCTGTCTTTCACGACTCCACTGCGCGGGCACGCCCGTCCGTTTCCGGACCAAATGAGCATCACAGCCCGCACTCTGTGGCCCGCTTCGGGACCCTTCTGCCGGTAGACAATCCGAACTGGGATGACTGGCTTGCCCCACGAGGCGACCGCAACATGCTACCGACGCTTGCAACACTTGGTTCCGTGCAACGGTGCCCGCGTTCAATGTCGTGGCGTGCCTCAAATGTAAGAAAAAGTTGCGCCTCTCGCGTGGATGTCGCCTTGGGAACCTTCCGGCAAAAAAAACGCAGCTGGCAAGCTGCGCAAGTTGGGGAGAAAGCTCGTGATATGAAACCGACATTGGTAGGTAGCGAGAGGCAAAGACACTATTGATTTTCGTTAGCACCAACTTTCTCCAAGAACGAATTGACCTTAATTTCCAATTGATTAGCGACATCCTTGACTTCATCAGACACGACGAAAACGTCATCAGCCAGTGTCTTCGTATCTGACAAGCAATCCGAAATGCCGGTGATAACAGTGGACACGGAAATCGTCCTATCCACGGCGGCGTCTGCATTGCGTGCCTCGTGTTCGCATGATCGCAATGTTGCAATGTTGCAATGAGAGATATCTGCCATCGCTCCATCACATCCTTGCAGCACAATCCACAACCGGTTAGAGCGAGTGTTCGGTGGATCAAAGTTTTTCAGAAAATTTCCGGTGTGATTGAGTTGGATCAAAGCCACCAGACCGGACAGACGGCATCTAACACATCCTCGAGGCTAGTGAACCTTGGCCATCAAGAGTGACGTGCTCCCCTGATTGTCCGCATTCATAAGTTAGCTCTGTTCACAGTGTGATCTTTGTTGGACTGGGTTGCAAATTCATGGGGTGTGAGCCCGTCAAGGCTCGTATGCGGTCGGTTCAGATTGTAATCGATCCTCCAGTCTTCAATGATGTCCCGGGCGTGTCGGTAGCTGCGGAATAGATGTTCGTTGAGGCATTCATCCCGAAGCCGGCCGTTGAAGCTCTCGACAAAACCATTTTGCATCGGTTTTCCCGGTGCGATGTAGTGCCAATTGTTAGTGGCCGTTTTATTCTCCCCAAAAAGGGCACCTGAAAATTCCCCAGTCTGGCGCTGAGCTGCCAATTGTGAGGGGCATGCCCCTCACAATTGGCTTTCGCCAAATTTCCATCCGGAATGGTC
>NZ_JAILWL010000394.1 GCF_025698965.1 Roseibium sp. | reverse complement strand
CCGAACCCTGGACTGCGGACAAACTGGTGCCACCCGTCATGTCTTTCTTCCGCTGGAAGGACATGTGGTTGAACTCCTCGCTGCAGACCGCTCTGGTGAATTCCTATGTGGTTGCGCCGTCTGCCTCGATCGCCGCACTGGCACTGGCTACGCCAACGGCCTTTGCCTTGGGACGAATCAGGTTTCCGGGCAGAGAGGCCTGCAAAATCCTTGCGCTGTTGCCGTTGATCGTACCGCCATTCGTAACCTCGATCTTCTTCACCTCGCTGCTGTACCAGCTCGGGCTGCACTCATGGCGTTTCGGGGCAATCCTGTTCGCCCACGCGATCGTTTTCATGCCTTACGCAATCCGCATCATGACGGTCAGCTTTGAACAGGTCCGCAATGACCACATCGAAGCGGCCCGTGACCTGGGCGCCAGCACCTGGGCACGCTGGAAGGTGGCTTATATCCCCGCCCTGAAGCCCGGAATTTTCGCGTCTCTCCTGATCGTCTTCATTCAGTCGATCGAAGAATTCGCCATCGCCTTCATTGTCGGGTCACCCGACTTCACCACCATTCCGACATTGCTCTACGGAACGCTTGGACAGGATTACGTCAGGCCCAATGCAGCAGTGTTGTCCCTCATTCTCGTCGTCCCGAACGTCATTTTGATGCTCATCCTGGAAAGGCTGCTGCGATCTGCCAATCCTGCGCTGAGTTCAGGCAAGGGCTGACGTGAATATCCCGACTAAACGGAGACCAACCGACATGTTGAAGACCCTGATCCTATCTACGACGGCCCTTGCATTGGGCGTCAATGTTGCATCCTCGGCAGACCTTTCAAGCATGAGCTGGGACGATATTGTCACCCAGGCGAAAACCGAGGGTGAACTCACCTGGTATGTCTGGTACCTGCAGGACGACCTGCGCCGCTTTGTAAAATCGTTTGAAGACGAATACGGCATCAAGGTCACCATTCCGGAAGGCACCGCGGCTGGGAACGCTGAAAAAATGTTGGCGGAGCGCAATCGCGAAACCGGCGACATCGACGTCTTCGCCTGGGGATACAACGACTTCGAAACCGTTGACCTTGAAGCCAATTTCGAGCCGCTCAAAATGCTTCCGGAAGACGGCGGCCGGGTTTCCAATCTCGTCGGCATTGACGGCAAAGGCTACCTGCTTGCCTTTTGGGGCAACCAGACAGGGATTGCTTATGACCCGGCAAAAGTCGCAAAAGCCGATTTGCCCCAAACACCTGAGCAGTTTGCAGCTTTCTGGGCGGCCAATCCGGGTAAATTCGGTTTCAACTATGAAAAAGGCGGCTCAGGTCCATCCTATTACCTGAACACCCTGCAAAACCTGACCGATGTGGACTTCTCCGACGGCGAAGTCACGGACGAAAAACTCGCCAAGGTCGCTGAGGGCTTCAAGTTCTTCAACGACAATGGCGAAAACTACGTGATCACCGCGTCGAATGCCGACAGCATCATTCGCGTCAGCGACGGTGAATTGTGGATGGTTCCGGGCTGGGAAGACCATTTGGCAGGCCTGCAAAAGCGCGGAGAAGTGCGTCCCGAACTCGAGTTCTACATTCCTGAAATGGGAATGTATGGTGGCGGAAACGGCATTGCCATTCCGAAGAATGCGCCACATCCCGCGGCCGCAGCTGTCTTCGTCAACTGGCTGACGTCTGCGGAGACGCAGTCCAAATTCAACGTCGATTTCGGCACAGCTCCGATGCACGCGAGCGCCGACGACAGCCATGCCCTCATTCCGAATGAGCAGCGCCAGTACCGTCAACCATGGGCCGTTCAGCCATTCCGCAAAGCCGTGGAAGAAAGCTTCATCGAGAACGTCGTCCTGGAACGCTGATCATCCAGGCAACACAACAAGCGGTTTCGCGCACTTTGCGGGACCGCCCCTTTCAAGCCCCCGAATAAAAGAAAAGAAATGACGTACCAAAAAACTCCCAGGACCCGTCCCCCACTGAAAGCCTTTTTGGCAGACAGGTCCTGGAAATTTGCCGTTGTCGCTCATCGCGGCGCCTGGCACGGTGCACCGGAGAACTCCATCGCATCCGTCGAACTCGCGATCCGCAATGGATACGAATTTGTCGAAATCGATGTTCAGGTGACCGCAGACGGTCAGCTGATCTGCCTGCATGACAATACGCTTGATCGCATGACCGGACAGCCCGGCACCGTTGCAAAGACAAATGCTGCCGACATGACCTGTCTTTACCTCAAGGAAGGTGCCGGAGGCGAAGGCGCTCCCCTGACCGCATCTCACCCTCCTCTTCTGGGTGATCTGCTCAACGTCACGGGCGACAGGATCTATGTCGATGTCGACGTGAAGCATTTCAGGGATATCGAGGCAGTGAGCGCGTTTGTCCGAAATCATCCGAGCCGGTCACACATCAACCTGAAAACGCTTGTCGAAACCGAAGACGACATGCGCTTCGTCGATGATCTGGAAAAGCGAACAGGCGTGCTCGTCAAACCCATCGTTGAGGTGACAGCCGAAACACTTGGCACCTATCTCGGCTTTCTACAGTCCCGGACAACACCGCTCATTGAGGGCCTGTTTGACAGCTGGTCGAGTTTTGAACTCTACGCCAAGGCTGCACACCTGTCAGGCACGGACCTCTTCCTGAATTCGCTTGATGAAGTTCCCTCCGCAGAGGTCACCGATACGCAATCCGTGGCGGACCCCGATCAGGGCTGGGGACGTTTGCTTCAGCATGGCGTGCGTCTCATTCAAACGGATCTTCCGAACGTCCTTAAGGATTACTCCGTCAAGCAGACAGCCGGAACGGCGACCGCACCCTGACAATCAGGACAACAGCAAGACCGCACAGGAATAACCGATTGGACAGCTTGATCGGATCCGACGACGAAAGGCTCCCACCGATAAGACCGGCAGGAGCTTTTCTCAAGGTTGGAACAATTGCAAGCAGGCCCGGTTCACTTCACCACTTGCTTTCCGGATCAACCTTGAACAGATGTTCCATGAACACGCGCGTGACCTCTGCAAGCTTGTCCGGACGCGCGTGATCCCGCTGCAGTTCGGCCGGAACGACATTCCAAGTGATCGGCTCCACGCCTGAGGCAATCATCCGCGCCATGCCGTTTTCGTGGCTCATCTGCGTAATGCTGCCAACTGCATCTTCAGGCACAAAAACATCATAGCCTTCACGCTCCGCTTCAATGGCTGGATAGGCAAGGCAGACATCGGTCCACAAACCGCCCATAATCAACTTCCTGCGTCCTGTGGCTTCGACCGCTGCAACGAATTCCGGCTCTTCCCAGGCATTGACGCTGGTTCGATCGACAAAGACCGCATTCGGCGCCAGTTCCTTCAGTTCTTCAATCATCGGCGCATAATCGTTAAAGCCAACCGCGACATGCGAAAAGATGATCGGAATGTCGTAGATCACGGCAGTCTTGATCAGACCGGTAACATTGTTGATCAGGTCTTCGTGCTTGATATTGCGCACTCCCTGAAGGATCGGCGGCTGGTAGTCGATCAGAATCAGGGCGGAATTGTCCGGTGACAGAAATGGATCTTCATCCGCAGCCCGCGCAGGAGTACCCCGGTAACCTTCCGGATAGTTTGCCACACCATCAACAGTGGTGATTCTGGTCTGGGTGGAAAACCGTTCCAGTCTGCTTTCGCGAACCTCTTCCGGGTTTGCACTGAAAGCAAGCGAAGGCGCAGTAACACTGGCACCGAGCAGCAGCGCTGCGGCGGCTTTCACAAGAGTTTTCATCATGGGTTCCTTTGTTAAGGGTGATTTTCCAATAACGGCGACAAAGTCAGGCCTCACCGTGGACATGCTCTGCAATCAGATCGGCGACCGAAGGTCCCGGTCCGACGAGCTCCAGGACATTGCGGTCAGGATCGCGGATGAAAATCGTTTTCGTTCCGCGAAATTCCCGGCGTCCCGTGATGGCAATGTCCTTGCTGGTCACAAAGGCTTCGGTTGCCTCTGCATTCCTCACCTTCAGCGCCAGATGCGTGATGCCCGGAGACTTGGAAGCTTCGTCCATCAGCACATTGTGTCCCTGATTAAACGTTGCCGGACCGAGCAGGTTGATATTGATCCCTGAAGGGTGAAGCATCACCAATGGATGACCATTGTCGTACCCACCATCTGCGATCAACTCGAAACCAAGCGTTTCGTAAAAGGCTACCGACTTTTGCCGGTCGCTGATGCGAATACCTATGTGATCGAAATTTGCGATGTCGAGCATGGTTTCAGACCTTCTCAATTGCGATGCATTTGAGATAAGCTTGAAGCATGAACATCACTAGTGAGAAAAAATTCGCATCACCTGTCCATTTTTATCACAGTCTTAATTCGGACCGCATGCGCGAGTTTCTGGCTGTTGTCAGGGAAGAGAGCATTTCAGGGGCGGCCCGGACACTCAACTTGCCCAGAGCCACCTTGAGCCGCAGGATCTCCGCACTCGAGGCTGATCTTGGTGTGCGCTTGCTCCACCGCAGAACCAATCGATTGACCCTTACCGAGGCGGGTGAAGAACTCCGACTGCGCGCTCAGCGGATTGTCGAAGACGTCACGGACGCCTGGAATGCAGTACGTCGCCTGGACGGTACACCACGTGGTTTGCTGCGTGTCTCCGTCACCGGCCCCCACTTCACAAGACTATTCACGGACTTCTTATGCGACTATCCCGAAGTTCGACTGGAGGTGCAGTCGACGACCCGGCATGTCGATCTACTGTCCGAGGGCATCGATGTTGCTATTCGCATCGGCCCGGTAAAGGACCAGAATCTCATCGCCCGGCGTCTTCACACGGACCGGTTGGTTGCCGTTGCCAGTCCTGCATATCTCAGCTGGCGCGGCACACCTAAAACGCCGGAGAATCTCGCAGATCACAATTGTATTGTCGGATTTGCGGGCGAATGGACTCCCAGCAAATCCTGGCCGCTTCTGGCTGGAGGTTCCGTTCCGGTCGGTGGTCGGCTTTCCGCCAACGAAATCGAGCTGGTCACGAAGACAGCACTTGACGGCATCGGCATCGCGCTCCTTCCCTCCGCCATTGCGGCGGAGCACCTGCGCAGCGGTGCGTTGACTGCCGTCCTTGCCGACATTGTCGGTGCTGAAATTCCAGTCAGTCTTGTCTACGCGGATCGGGAGTTCATGGACCCGAAGGTCCGGATTTTCATTGACCGTGCTGTTGAGGCGATCGCAAGGGAAATGCCCCGTCCATACGACTTCTAGGTCAATTCCTCATGGACCAGACTGCGATGGTATGAACTAGCCTGCAAATTCCTCGATCAGGTCGGGCATGAACGGCAGGTCCGTGACGCCGATATCGATCCCGGCCTGGTTGAACAGCGTTGAAAGCTGACCGCGATGATGCGTCTGGTGATTGAACATATGCATCACGAGAAGCCACCGCGGACGCCGACGGCTCACCCCATCCGTGCTTCGGGTCCACTCCATGATTGCCGAAAGCCACTCGGAGGAAAACCCCTCTGTAGCGACGACGATATCCCGGCACATATCCAGATGCGCCGATTTCAACTCGGAAAAATCGTCGAAGATATCGACGCCCATGCCTTTGACGTCGTAGGTCTTATCGGAAAACCGGCTCATCCAGACCCGGTCCGCGAAGAGGATGTGATTGAGCGTCGAGTGAACGGATTTGAAAAAAGCCCCGCGATCCTGTCTGCGCTCCGCGTCGCTCATTTTTTCAGCGGCCTCATAGGCCTTATCGGTCATCCAGGCATTGTAAGCTGCCATGCGCTGAAAAAGCGCCGTGTCGACTTGCAGGGTCATGCTCGCCCTCTACCTCAAACCTCGATAATATCCGGTTCGGCGGTTTCGAACCGCTGGGTTTCCGCGTCCATCACACGCAGTTCGCCGGATCCGATATCGAACCAGGAACCGTGCAGTTGCAGATTGCCCTTGTTGATTGCGTCTTCAACAAATGGAAATGTCAGAAGGTTTTTCAACGATTGACGGATGCCAGCATATTCCATCGCAAGCTGCGGGTCATCGGCCTTGTCGATTGGCAGGCACGCCATGGCAATGGCGGCTGGCTCCAGCAGCTTGATCCATCGCCCGATGAACTGGCCTGTTGCCATCGGTTCATTCGCGTTTTCACGGAACGCCTTGACCCCACCGCACTGACCATGGCCCATGATGACAATATGCTTCACGTTCAAACCGTTGACGGCAAACTCGATTGCCGCGCTGGTACCGTGCTGGCCTTCGGTATCCTCATAAGGCGGCACAAGGTTG
>NZ_JAILWL010000393.1 GCF_025698965.1 Roseibium sp. | reverse complement strand
GGTTTGCGGTGATGAATGATACTGCTCTGAAATCCTATTTCGGTCTGCAACACCAATCGCAATTGCAGACAGTCATGTTTCTGCAGCTTGTTGCGGGCGGGCATCTGCTTCTCCTCGTGACCCGCACCTACAAGTGGTTCTTTGAGCCGCCCTATCCGGCGCGACCACTTGCTCTGGCAATCGTGTTGACCCAGGCACTGGCGGTGCTCATGTGCGGCTTCGGTTGGATCGTGCCTGAGATTGCCTGGGCAACTATCGGCTGGATCTGGGTCTATCTGCTTGTCTGGCTTTGTGTGCTCGGAGGCGTGCGTGTTGCGATGGAGCGGCTCATGGACAATCGCCTGTCTCGCCGTACGCGTTCCGCCGAAATCGTCAATGCGCATTTGCATCAGCACGGGCACCTGCACCGGTAAAAGGAGGCCAAAATGGAGTATCGCGAGCGCTTGATCGTCAAACCGGGAAGCTCTGTGAAGCTTGCCGATATCGATCCCGGCTTCCATGGTCGGCACGAGACCCACGAGAAGGCCACCCCTGAACTGGAGGAGACACTTGCGAAAATCGCTCCTCTGCAGGAACTTCTTTATGCCGAGAAGAAACACGCGTTGCTTGTCGTGCTTCAGGGGATCGATGCCGCAGGCAAGGACGGTGTCTGCTGGCATGTCATTCGGGCCATGAACCCGCAGGGGACAACCGTCACCGGCTTCAAACAGCCGACAGCGGAAGAGCGTGCGCACGACTTTCTGTGGCGAGTGCACAAACATGTTCCGGGACTGGGGCAGGCGGCCGTTTTCAACCGTTCGCACTATGAGGATGTGCTTGTGGTACGCGTTCATAATCTTGCACCGAAGAAAGTCTGGGAAACACGCTACGACGCCATAAACGAGTTCGAACGGCAGCTGAGCGAAAGCGGGGTCACGATCCTCAAATTCTTCCTCTATATTTCAAAGGAGGAACAGCTCAAGCGCTTCAAGGTCCGGCTGGATGATCCGGCCCGTCACTGGAAGATTTCAGATTCCGATTATTCCGAACGCGAGCTTTGGGGGGATTACACCAAGGCTTATGAAGCCATGCTGGAGCGGTGCTCCACCAGTCATGCGCCCTGGTATGTACTGCCGTCGAACCACAAATGGTTCCGCAATCTTGCGGCGTCCCAGATCATTCTGGAAACCCTGCAGAATATGAAGCTCAAAGCCCCAAAGCCTTCGGTGGATATCGATGTCATCCGGCAAAAATATCTCAAGGCGGCAGAAGATGGTTAAGCGGCACGGATGAACCTGAATTGACGCTGAAACGGTGGGGTGTTCCAGCGCCAATCAGGGGCGCCGTCATGCCTGATCGGCGACCGCAACGGGTTCGTCTGCCACCAGGAAATCCAGTGCCAGGTCGTTATAGGCCTTGCTGGCATTGATGTTGGCCAGATGAGCTGCACCAGGGATTTCAGCATAGCGTGCACCCGGTGTTGCATCCGCCATGGCCTGCATGATTTCCGGCGAGGCAGCCTTGTCGAGACTTCCACCGATATAGAGAACCGGTAGTGTGATCTTCGGAAGATCCTTGAAATAATCGAGATTCTGCAGCGCACGACAACAGGCAATGTAGCCAGCTGGTTGATTTGACAGGACCATTTGACGGATTTCCTTTGCGGCCTGGGGATTGGCGTCGGTCCATTCGGGTGTGAACCAGCTCGCCATCGTGCCGTCGATAACCCCTTTCATACCGTGTTCTTGCACCAGACTTATCCGCTGGTCCCACATGGTTTTGAAAGCGGGCGGGGCATCTGATCGTGCGTCGGCACAGATAACCCGTTCGATCCGATCCGGATGGGAAAGGGCGAGACCCAGTCCGGTCATGCCACCTTTTGACAGACCCATGAACTGGGCGGTTTCGATACCGAGTTCATCCATGAGCCCAATGACGTCACCCACCAGCTGGTCAAAGCTGTAAGGACCCTCCGGCACATCTGATTTGCCGTGACCGCGGGTATCGTAGCGCAAAACCCGGAAGTTGGAGCTCAACGCTGAGATCTGCGGTCCCCACATTGCCGCACTCGCACCGAGCGAGTTCGACAGGATCAGCCAGGGCGCGCCTTCAGGGCCATCGACATAGACCTGAAGGCTGTGGCTGCCAAGGTTGACGCGGCCGATCATTGGGCGGCCTGCTGATTTGTGCCAATGGCGGCATTCACAGCCGGGTTCACTTTTTCGGCCAGCAGGATCATCGAGCGCCTGCCAAGCTCCGGGTCGGCCCAGTCCTTGCCGGCGTAAAGCAGGGTTCCGAAGTTACCGACAGTATCCCGGAAGCTCAGAAGATCGTCCGTGACCTTGTCCGGCGTGCCCCAGGTGACGAGCTTGTCCAGAACGCCTTCCAGCGTCACTTCATCGTCCGGCTGATCCCTGTGGGTCTTGAACAGGGCCAGACGGTTGTTTTTGCGCATCTTGGTCAGGATCTGATTGTAATAGAACCGATAGGGGCTTTCAGGTCCGAGTGCATATTCGCGCGCAGTGTCGAGATCGTCTGCGACAAATACCGAACGGGCCACACGCCAGTTTTCCGCAAGTGCGGGACGTCCAACGCGTTCACAACCCTCGACGTATTTCGGCCAGTGGCTGGCAGCCCACTGAGGCATAAGAAAATTAGCGCTGATCGGATCCCATCCGCGGGCGGCCGCTTCGGTCACGCCTTTGGAGAACGGTGCGACGGCTGTCACGACAATGGGTGGATGCGGGCGCTGCAACGGGCCGGGAATAATGCCCTGACCGATATCGGTCAGGCTGGTGCGCTCTGTGGTGACCTTCCAGTATTTGCCTTCAATGTTGTAGGGCGGTTCGCTTTCCCAGATTTTCAGGACGGTGTTGATGCCTTCCAGAAACATCTCGTTGCGATCTGCGTCCAGATTTCCGAACACTTCTGCGTCAGAGAGCAATCCGCCGGGGGAAATACCAAAATTGAATTTACCGTCGAGCATGTGGTCGAGCATGGCGACCTGCGCTGCCACAGCCGCTGGATGCGCGTTCGGCATGTTCACCGTACCCGTACCAAGGCGCATGTTCTTGACCGAGGCGGCAAGAGAGGCAATGAACATGGAACAATTGGTGATGTTTTCGGCTTTGTCGGTTACATGCTCGCCGCAATAGGCTTCCTTGAAGCCGAGTTCATCCGCCAGCAAAAAGGCTTCGCGATCTTCCTTCAACGTCAGTCGCCAATCCTTGTCCAACGGGTGAATTGGCATTGTGAAGAAACCGAGTTCCATAGGCCTGCTCCTCTCAAGCGTTATTCTTGATCTAGATCAAACTTTATGCCGAGGGTGGTGTTTGGGAAAATTATAAGTACTAAATTGAGCTATCAAGAAATCTAATGAGGCTCCGATGATTTCACTCCGGCAAATGCGCTCCGTGGTCGCTGTTGCAGAAGAAGGATCGTTCACGAAGGCCGCCAATCGGGAAAATGCCACGCAGTCCGGCATTTCGCAGCATGTCTCAGCAGTTGAGGACGCGCTTGGTATCCGTCTGTTCGAGCGTACCAGCGACGGCGTTCTGCTGACACCAGCAGGAGCCCGTTATTATCGCAGGGTCTTGAACATCTTGCGAAGCGCCGAAGAAGCAATCATCGATGCGCAGAAAAGCCGCGAAACGCTGACGGGGTCCGTCCGGGCCGGGATCATGCCGGTTCTGGCACGCGCAGCACTGGCACCGGCTCTCAGCTGGATGGCCGAGCAGCATCCCGATGTGTCGATCCAGATCATCGAAGGTTATAGCGGGGCGCTCACAGACAACGTCAAGGCGGAAGAACTGGACTTTGCAATCGTACCGGCGTTTGCCGGGGCTGTCGGATTGAATGTGACGCATCTGGCGCAGGATCGTGAAATGCTTGTTGGCGGACCGAAAAGCGGAATCGTTCACGGAAAACCCGTGCGTCTGAAGGATCTGCCAGCTTTCAAACTCGTCACGCCCTCGCGGACGAACATCCGCAAAACACGGATCGAGGATTATCTCACCACGCATTCGGTTCGCGTCGATCGCGTTATGGAGATGGATGCGATGCTGGGAACCCTGGACTTTGTCGCACGGTCCGACTGGGTGACCATTTTACCGGGCGTGATCTGCGCACCGGACGGACATGGGCGTATTCGCCGTGTCGCTCCGATTGACGAGCCGCCGCTGTATCTCGATCTGGTTCAGATCGAGCCTGCGCGTCGCCCGCTGTCCGCGCAGGCGCAGATCTTCCTGGATGCGCTCAAGCGGGAAGTCGAAATTCTCGTTGCCGAATGACATCCGTGAATTGGTTCAGGCGACGGCAAAAGCGCCAAGCTGACCTTTGCCAAAGGCGAGAGGGGTCTTTTCGCTGTACATATGAGCAATGACCCTGCCGATGAAAATTTCGTGGTCGCCACCGTCATGGATCGCGTGCGTCTCGCATTCAAGTGAGGCCGCACATCCTGCGATGCACGGGACGCCATGAGCGCCTTCAACCCATTCGAGGCCTGAAAACCGGTCCCTTTGGGGGCTCGCGAACAGCTTGCAGAGTTCCACCTGATCGGCAGACAGGATGTTGATGGCAAAGCCTCGATGGGCTCTGTATTCCGACAAGCTGCCTGCTTTGCGGGCCAGGCTCCAAAGCACCAGAGGCGGGTCCATCGACACAGAATTGAACGAGCTGATCGTCACGCCGATCGGTTCGTCGTCGCGAGACCTTGTTGTCGCAATCGCCACGCCTGTCGGGAAACAGGAAAGCGTTTGGCGCAGCGCCTGCGGATCGATGTTGAATTCTCCGGTACCGGTCATAGCATTCATGAGACCCCTCCTTGACAGTTTCATCAAGATAACGGAGCAGGCCATTAAGACAAATTATTATGCCTGATTTCTTGGATCAATTTTTTTGATGTCATTGATCTGTGTCAATCTCAACCGAGGAAACCCGTCAGATGCCACCAGAAAATGGTCAACGGCAACCCGATCAGGGCAACGGCTGCAAACAATGCAAGGCACACCCTGGTCAGGAGTCCCGTGGGTATGTCGGCCAGTGACATGGCAACGATCAGCGGAGGTGCCTGATAGGGTAGCAGTGGGCTACCGATGCCAATCATTTGCGTCATTGCGACCGTCTCAATGGACAGGCCAGAAGCTGTAGCCAGCGGTTCTGCAAATGGAACCAGGACAAGCGGGGCCGCCGGTGCTGTTGTGAGATGAGACAGGAGAACGGAGAAGCCGAAAATGGCGTAAATGTTCCAAATGTTCTGCCCAGGTGTCAGCGCCATTTTTTCTATCAGCGCATCAGCGAGAGCATGGTCCAAGCCGACGTGACGGGCAAGGGCACTGACGCAGAATATGGCGCCGAACAGAAGCGCCGGCGTCAGGTCGACTTTTTCCTTCATGGCAGTACGGGACAGGAGACCGGTTTTTGGCCACAGCGCAATCGTGGCAACGCCGAGGGCGATCCAGGCGGGTTGGATGCCGTGAAGAAAATCGGTGGCCCACAAGACGATTGCGCAGAGCAACAGGGAGAGCAGACGAGTTTGCGGGACAGTAAGGCGGTGTTCCCAATCCCCCTGCGGCTCCGGCACTGATTGTGGATCGGGACTGAAGCGCTGGAGAACCAGAAGCAGAACTGCGAGGCGCAACAGGTTCACTGGAAATTGCGCCAGGAAATAACCGGAGTAGGTGGACTTGATGGCGTAGAGGCTCTCCAATGCGCCGAACTGGACGATCGTTGGCAAATTGGCCGTATAGATCATGTATGTCGGCAGCAGCGTTGCTGCCGCCGCCGTTGCACACAGACCAGCCGCACCCCGGCTGGTCGGTTCAAACCCAAGCGATGCCGATAATGCGACGGCGACCGGGATCAGGATCAATACCCTCGGGATTGTCGAGGGGATCAGTACTCCGAGCAGCAATCCAGCCATTGCCATGACAAGCACTGCCCGGCTGTAGGAGGTTCCTGAAAGCGCGAGCATCTGGTTGGAAATGCGTGTGCCCAGACCGGTCGTAACCACCGCGACGCCGAGGATAATTCCCGAAACCAGCAGCCAGAAGCCTCCAGAGGCAAGGCCTGAAAAGACGACTGAAGCCGGTGCAATTGCAACACCGAGACTGAACAGAAAGACGAGAAAAGCGGCAACGATGTCGGGAAAGACCCGTGTTGCAAACAGGGCAATCGAAATTGTTCCGACACCACCGGCAAGATAAAGTTCTTGCTGTGGAGCCTCGCCCTGCAGTCCAAGCCAGCCTAGGACCGACGCGGCGAGAGCCGCAGCGATCAGCGCCAATACC
>NZ_JAILWL010000392.1 GCF_025698965.1 Roseibium sp. | reverse complement strand
ACGCAATTGCTGACGCGCGGTCTGCGGGTCGGGCGCTTTGCGGATCATGGCGATGATCTCGTCGATATTGGCGACAGCCACGCCCAGACCGATCAAGACGTGCGCCCGGTCGCGCGCTTTCTTGAGCAGGTAGCGCGTGCGGCGTCCAACAACTTCCTCGCGAAAGGCAACAAAGGCCCGAAGCATGTCGGACAGATTCATCTGCTCCGGTTTACCGCCATTCAGCGCGACCATGTTTGCGCCGAAAGACGTCTGGAGCTGACTGAAGCGGTAAAGTTGGTTGAGCACGACATCGGGAACCGCGTCGCGTTTCAACTCAATGACCACTCGCATGCCGGAGCGGTCGCTTTCGTCGCGGATGTCGGAAATACCTTCGATGCGTTTGTCCCGCACCAATTCGGCAATCTTCTCGATCATCGTCGATTTATTGACCTGATACGGGATCTCCGAAACGATCAGCGCATTGCGGTCCTTGCGTACCTCTTCGATGTCGACTTTCGCGCGCATAACAACAGAGCCGCGGCCTGTTTCGAATGCATTGCGAATGCCTGCGCGGCCGAGAATCATGCCACCCGTTGGAAAGTCGGGCCCCGGAACGATCTGCATCAGTTCTTCCAGGAGCATTGCCGGATTTTCCATAATGGCAATGGCGGCGTCGATCACCTCTCCGAGGTTGTGCGGTGGTATGTTCGTTGCCATACCAACCGCAATCCCTCCTGCCCCGTTAACAAGCAGGTTCGGGAACTTGGCTGGAAGGACAACAGGTTCGCTTTCCGAATTGTCGTAGTTTTCCTGGAAATCGACTGTTTCCTTGTCGATATCGTCAAGGAGCTTGTGAGCAACCTTTTCCAGACGACACTCGGTATAACGCATTGCCGCCGCAGGGTCGCCGTCAACGGAACCGAAGTTTCCCTGGCCATCGATCAATGGCAACCGCAGCGAGAAACTCTGCGCCATGCGCACAAGTGCATCGTAAATCGCACTGTCGCCATGAGGGTGATACTTACCCATAACGTCACCGACCACACGGGCCGATTTGCGATAGGGTTTGTTCCACTCATACCCATTTTCATGCATCGAATAGAGGATGCGCCGGTGAACCGGTTTCAGGCCATCTCTCACGTCGGGCAACGCGCGGGACACGATCACGCTCATTGCGTAATCGAGATAGCTGCGCTTCATTTCGTCGACAATGGAGACCGGTTTGATATCAGACGGCAACCCGTCTGAAGGTGTGCTGTTGTCCTGGTCAGCCAAGGAAACACTCATTTAATTGTTATTGCTGGGTCTTTTATATCCGATTCAAACCGTGGGACCAAATCGGAGACGGTTTTCCGCCGAAGTAAATCACGTTAATTTACAGATACTTATTAGGAATATACACAGGCAGGTAAAATGATTTCAGGAAAGCGGGTCGCCGTTTGCGCCAAAGCCCTATAGTAAGGCCGCTTTCTCACCGGAAAAATCGCCTCGGGAATGAAAGATGCTGGACTATTTTATCAACGCTTTCGCAACGCTTTTTGTCACGATTGACCCCGTCGGACTCGCTCCGATGTTTCTTGCCGTGACAGCGGGCATGAGCCAGGCCGATCGCCGAAAGGTTGCTGTTCGCGCGACTTTGACCGCGGCAGGTATCCTGCTGATTTTCTACGCCTCGGGGCAGACCGTTTTGAATGTTCTGGGCATATCGGTGTCTGCTTTCCGTGTTGCAGGGGGGATTTTGCTCTTCCTGATTGCGATCGAAATGATTTTCGGCAAACGACAGGAACGCAAGGCGGAAACCGCGGAAAAGGCAATTGAATCCGAAGCACATCACGGCACGGTCAACGAACTCGCAATTTTCCCCCTTGCAATCCCGCTTATTTCGGGTCCGGCGACAATATCCGCGATTATTCTCCTGTCCAGCCAGGCCCCTGACACGGTCCATTATGCCGGGCTGGGAGGCGTCATCGCGTTTATACTGCTTAGCTGTATGGGAGCGTTTCTGCTTGCCGATAAACTTGAGCGCCTCTTGGGCGATACCGCACAGCTGGTTATTACCCGCTTGCTCGGTGTCCTTCTGGCCGCACTTTCGGTTCAGTTCGTGGCGGACGGTGTCATCGCCTTCATCAATATATAAGGCCCTTAGCGTGGCAACGGCAGGCTGTATTCCTGTGGCGCGGTGCCATGAACGGTGTCTCGTGCCCTAATGATGACTTCTGAGACGTCGTTTGGAATCACCACTCCGGACAGGGAACGTGTGAATGGCTGCTCATCTACATGCGGATGCAGCAGGACACGCTCTCCAAGCAATGTTCCCTCTGGTGTATACACCTGCCAAAGATCCGCATAGTGATCCCAACCTGTGTCCTCGTGTTGCAATGTCACGGAGAACGTCCAGGTGTCGCCGGACTTACGTGCAGTTGCGTCGACAATTTCAACATCGTTTGCGCTTGCGGGTCCTGCAGAAAGCGACACAAAGGCGCAGACTGCGGCAAAAGCGAGTTTGCAATTCGATTTCATTCCGGTGACCTCAGGTTCGAATAGTCCCGCTGTACCCATGCCAAAGCGGACAGCCTGATAAAAATCACGAATGTGTCATGAACTCGTCGCATCGCGAGGAACGTTGAATGCCATCATTTCTACAGCTTGCACAATGAAATTGGCTTCGTCATTCTCTATTTTGGAGGTTGAAGATGTCCATAGATGAAAAGAGCGTCCGCGAAACATTGTTGAAACTCCGACAGGAGCTGGAGGCACTCAGCGAAATTTCGGAGGAAGCCAGGGCCACTGTGACATTGGATCAGCAGTCCGTTGGTCGATTATCCCGCATGGACGCGCTTCAAGGACAAGCCATGGCCCACGCGGCTGAACGACAACGGCGCGCAGACATTCAGCGCATTGCGGCAGCGTTGCAACGTCTTGATGAAGGTGAATACGGCTATTGCGTCGAATGCGGTGAGGAAATTGCCGAAAAGCGGCTGGAAGTCGATCCTGCCGCCGCCTTTTGCATCAGGTGTGCACGCTAGTTCATCCAGTTACATGATGTCTCAGGCTGCGCAAAAACGTCGAAACCTTGTTAGTAACGCTGTCGATCGGAAACTCTGAAAGTGATGCTTCCGACCATTTGGTTTCGGGGACCAATATTTTTCCAATTTCTTCGTGTAACTTCCGCTCCCTGTCGTCAAGCGGCAATCTCTCAGCAGATCTCAACAACACAAGCTGCTCGTGTATCCTGCGCAACACCGACAAAGCGGCACCCATACGTTCTTTCAAGGTCGGGTCATCGTCCCAGCCAGTCCCGCCGAAAACGTCTTGAGAGACCCGTTGCCCTGCTCCGTAGCAGGTGTAGGTGATACACCCCTTGAAGCCGAGGTGTTCCCGCCTTGAGAAGATCTTGCATTGCTGATGTGCATCGAGATTCGGACAGACCTCGCCAGCGGCCTTGTCGATAGCGAAAGATTCAGACCGGTCAAATGCAAACACAACGCAGCAAAGGGCCGCACAGGCGGTACAATTCGGTTCAAGGTCGATCGGTTGTTTCATATTTATCCGGCCTTGTGGGAACCTTCCGGCGTCACAGTCAAAAAAGGCTGCCGAGTGTTTCTACGCAACTCCGGCAGCCTTATGAACTATTCCCATTCGATCGTGCCCGGGGGCTTCGACGTGATATCGTAGGTCACCCTGTTGATGCCCTGTACCTCATTGATGATCCGCGTCGCGGTTTCACCCAGAAATTCATGCGAAAATGGATAGTAGTCCGCGGTCATTCCATCAACCGATGTGACAGCCCGAAGCGCACAGGCATAGTCGTAAGTGCGGCCATCCCCCATGACACCGACCGTACGCACTGGCAAAATGGCGATGAAAGCCTGCCAGATGTCATCGTAAAGTCCGTGCCGACGGATCTGGTCGATATAGACTGCGTCCGCCTTTCTTAGAATTTCGAGCTTTTCGCGGGTGATTTCACCTGGACAACGAATTGCCAGTCCCGGCCCCGGGAACGGATGACGGCCAATGAAGCTGGCAGGCAAGCCAAGTTCGCGTCCAAGCGCCCTCACCTCGTCCTTGAACAGCTCCCGCAGAGGTTCGACAAGCTTCAATCCCATCTTTTCTGGCAGACCACCGACATTGTGGTGTGACTTGATGGTTACCGATGGACCGCCGGAGAAACTGACGCTTTCGATGACGTCAGGATACAACGTCCCCTGCGCCAGGAAATCGGCGCCCTCTATCTCGTTGGCATATTTCTGGAATACGTCAATGAACAACTTGCCGATGGTTTTGCGTTTCTGCTCCGGATCGGACATGCCTTCCAACGCACCCAGAAACAGGTCGGACTCGTCTGCGTGGATGAGCGGGATGTTGTAGTTGTCCCGGAACATGGAGACGACTTCTTCCGCTTCATTCATGCGCAACAGCCCATGGTCCACGAAGACACAGGTCAACTGATCACCAATGGCCTCGTGGATCAGAACGGCGGCAACGGAGCTGTCCACACCACCCGACAGGCCACATATGACCTTTTTGTCGCCAACCTGTTCGCGAATTTTTGCAATTGCATCATTGCGGTAGGCCCCCATGGTCCAGTCACCGGTGAAACCTGCGAGACGAACAAAATTCTCGTAGACTTTCTTGCCGTTGGGCGTGTGATGGACTTCCGGGTGGAACTGCACAGCGTAGAAATTGCGCACGGGATCTGCCGTGATCGCGAATGGCGCATTGGGCGAGGTTCCGTAAACTTCAAATCCCGGGGCAATGGCGCTCACGTGATCGCCATGGCTCATCCATACCTGTTCACGCGCTTCTTCAAACCAGTCTTTCAGAAGCGGAAGCTTGTTATCATTTGGCGTAACATAGGCCCGTCCGAATTCCGCTGTGCCGTGACCGCGTTCAACCTTGCCGCCCAGACAATGCATCATCACCTGTTGACCGTAGCAGATGCCAAGGATCGGAACGCCAAGATCAAACACGGTCTTCGGCGGCATCGGCGCGCCGTCGGCAAAGACAGAAGACGGGCCGCCAGAGAAAATGACTGCTTTCGGCTTGAAGTCAGCCAGGAAAGCATCCGTGACGTTCTGAAAGGGATGAATTTCACAATAGACGTTCAATTCACGCAGGCGTCGGGCGATAAGCTGGGTTACCTGTGAACCAAAGTCGATGATGAGAAGACGGTCGTGCTGGGTCATGGCCAGCTTCTACCCGGTCTTTTTGCGAAATTGAACCCGGTTTTCATGCGAAAATTCATGCCTCACAGGATTTTCTTTCCTGTGCGATTGTAGCCGCTGTCAAAGCACCATCGGAATCAGAGCGAAAAATTCAGCGGACAAGCTACTCTGACGGCCATTTCGCTTTTGACCTATGGTCGCATGCTCCTTAACCTTAATGGCTAACCCTTTCCCTTGAGCTGGACCGACGCAACGATTGGTCTTGAAGGTAATGAAACTCCATGACTGCAGCCGCCCGTGAAGCATTTGAACAAGCCGTTGCATTGGAAACATCCGGTGATCTGGACAAGGCGCTTGTTGCTTACTTGAAGGCACAGGAGCTTTCGCCGCAGGATACGGAAATCGCCTACAGAACCGCGTCCGCACTTTTGCGAGCCGGATATCTCGACGAAGCACAATCCCAACTGCGCCGGATCGTCTTTGCTGAACCAGACAATTTGAACGCGCGCGCCAGTCTCGGTAATTGCCACCTGTTGATGGGAGATCTCGAGAACGCTAGGCAAAGCTTCAGCGAAGTCCTGGAAATTTCGCAGAACAACCGGAATGCGCTTTACGGGCTAGCGAGTGTTCTTCTCAAGGAAAACAATCCTCAGGGAGCCGCAAAACCTGCAAAACAATTGCTGGATCTCCTTCCGGAAACACCGGAAGTTTTGACGCTTTTTGCCGAAACGCAGGCAAAGATCAATCAGAGTGCCGCGGCAATAGCCGCCTATCGGAAGGCACTCAAGATCAATCCGGGCTTTACACCAGCGCTGCTTGGTCTTTCGGCACTTCTGATTTTGCGCAAGCGTTTCGATGAGGTAATCGAACTGACCATTCAAGCCAATCAGTTGGCTCCGGCCGATCCACTTTCGCTTGAGTTGCTTGCCGATGCCCTTTCCGGAAAAGGGCAATTGAACGATGCTCTCGAAGCAGCCGAAGCGGCGTTGAAGCTCGCGCCGCGCTCGCGATCAGTGCTGGTTCGACTCAGTGTCCTGTCTAGAAAACTCGGAAATCACGACGAAGCACTGGATTACGCCTTGCGGGCGCACGATCTGGACCCCATGGCTGCCGGTCCGCTGAATGCTCTTGGTGCAGCTTTGGCAGCCCTCAAATTCTCCAAGGAAGC
>NZ_JAILWL010000391.1 GCF_025698965.1 Roseibium sp. | reverse complement strand
CCGGCATCGGCGATTTCTCTCCAAGGATAAAGCACTTAGCAGATTCTGCTTCTTGCCGACTAGTCCTATGGCTTTGGCACGTTGAGAACGATACTTAGTTATAGAGTTGAGCTTGACGCGAACACCTCAATCAGTGGTAAAGGCAGGCTGGCTCACACCATAGGAGGTTGAATGAAAAATAGAAGTTTGATCGACGTCCGCACAAATGAGGTTGATCTCGATGGACGTAGAGATTGGGCGTTGTCTCCTGACCACGGTGACGACCCAGAGGGGCGATACTTTCTTGTTCAAGATCCATTCAACATACGGAAGGCAGTCATTCCCGTATTTTACGGGGAGCGTGACGGATCGTTAAGAGGTTTAGGAACAGCTTTCGGTATCTCAAGAGATGGTATTTTGCTGACTGCTGATCACGTGATCTCCGAACTTCGCGTGCGATCAAGAAACACCAATTCCGGCAACAAAAATCCAACATTCGAAAATCCTCATGGCGAAGCCCTATGTGTGTTTCTATCTCCCGGTTTGGTCTACGGGACGCACGGTATAACAACTGAGTTTTTCCCAAATATTGTCTCAGTGCGCACGCCTATTAAGGCAGGAGATGATCCTCTCAAGAATCTGCGCGGAGAAGACAATTTCACTCCAGCGGATGTTTCAGTACTTAAGACGCAGCCGCTCTCGGCAGAACTTCACACGCTTCCTCTCCATCTTCGTCCAGACTATCCAAAAGTTGGAGATCAAGTAGTCGCAATCGGTTACCCACAAATCGACTCTATCAGAGAAGAAATGCCAAGATTCGTAAACCGTGTGACGGAAGGAATGTATGCATCGTACGGTCACGTGACTGCAATTCATCCCGATGGGCGTGATAAAGCAAATGGTACGCCTGTTTTCGAAGTTGATGCCAACTGGCCGAGCGGGATGAGCGGTGGTCCAGTATTAAATGCCCATGGGAAAGTGATCGGTCTGGTCAGTCGATCGCTAGAGGCAAGTGATGAGCACCCAGGTGTTGGGTGGGCAGTTTGGCTAGGGCGCCTTCCCGAGGTTGGGCACGCTGTTCGTCAGACAATATTTTCCTAATGATTTCAATGCACTTGATGGTTTCAGAAGATGCTTCCAAAAACGCGAGCTCAACGACCTGTCCTCATTTGGAGTGGTGGTGGTTTATCATTACCCGGCCGGCACTTGGTTTGGCGGTTGAGGTCCGCCGTCCGGGCTTATCGGTCAGGACCGCCGTTCAAGTCTTAGATCAATTTGTCCTCCCCATCTTTCGTTGATCACTCAATTTTCACGCGCAATTCACTCGGAACCTTTAGCGCACTTGTTGACTGTCTCCAACGCTGCAGGGGTTTATGCTGGGAGCTTACGTCAGTGATCTCAGAGAACGGGTTTTGGATGTGTCAGACAAGAGGGCTTCAGCGCGCTCGGTTAAATCACCCATTTAAACTGCCTTTGAAGGCCCATCACTTGATCTTACTAAATAGGCACTAGAGAACAAACGCGTTGATTTAGCGAAAGAATCTATTCACAAGTTGCAACCTTCAAGGGGAGCTTCTTATGCGATTATCAGTATTGCTATTGTTGCTATTATCAGCGTGCCAAATTAGTTCGCTGCCCATTCTGTATAAGTAGGGCACGACACTTGCTCAAAGGCAGAGCACGTCCGACGCTTGCTTAATCGCTGCATTGCGAGTCGTTCCGCAGTCGAACGCAGTGGCTTCAAGATCCGGTCATTATTCGCCCAGCCGTACAAGCTGCTACACCATCAACGGCATTCTTTCCTGCAACACCCTTCCTGGGAGCTATTCTCCTCCTGAAGTCTACAGCTATGACCCAAACCAACGTCTGCGTGAAAGGCAATATGTGGCTTGCATGATCGGAAAGGGTTACGACATGATTTCGAAACCAATCTGCGCCCAAGGAGCTGAGTCAACGTATCCATATCGACAGCCTCCCGCCGACCAAATCCAATGCGTTCCACTATCAAAGATCGTGGAAAACTAACTTGGCGTTGTGGCAACTAGTGCTAGTACCACTTCGGCGCCTCGAAGACTAGCAACGAATTACTACCCCTTTTCGGTGTGTTTTAGCCGCTAGAACATCGTCTTACTTTGGACTAATGCCCTCCTAATTTTTGAATATCTTCTGTAGCTTAGTTTTTCTTACGGTTTCTACCGCTACCAAGTCGACAGTATCCTGTGCGCAAGATTGGAAAGTATGCTCGTCGGAGAGCATTTTGAACGAAGCCTAAGTGAACGAAGTTGCGATTAGAGCCTAGCTTCCTTCCAGAGAGCGTTGATCAGTTGCTCCCTACATCAGGAGATCTACTTCACACATACATGAATTAGCCTTCAGTTCCTGGCGCTGTATGGGGCAACCGTGGTTCGAGCTCGTGCACCGAGTTCGAATGAGACACTATCTGTTGCTGCAAGGCATTAACCACCTCGAGCAGCGCATTCCAGTCGATAGCGTCCATTAGTCTGAACATGCAGCCCCGGTCTTCCATTGACCCTTCCAGGTCCTGTAGCAGGCTGCTCGTGTTAGGAATAAATACGGGATTTCGTTGCCTAAAGGTTTGCTATCGGAATGAGAACTCCCGGATGCCACCGTGCATTCCGTGGTCCACAAGGTGCATTTCCTCGACCGGCGGTGCGACCACTAACTCCAATTGGCTGAGATCCATTTGAGTAATAAAAGGCGCGAATGCGACGACCCTATCCTGTATCGCAGCTATTGGCGCAGAGAAAATGGAAGGCGTACCTGTGTTTCGCGTTGCCGTTGTCCATGTCTGCGCGAATTGCTCCACCGGACCAAGTGCCAATGAAAAGGAACTGAGATAGTGGCGCTCGCACCGGACTTTGGTATCGACCGGAGGCATATAGACGCCGCGCCGCACATAAAGCTCGCAAAGCGAGGCTGGCCCTTCATCCCCGAGATGATCAATGTAATCGGGAATGAAGGCGTCGATCAGCCCCCTGTTTGCGTCCAGAATTACCTTCACCTCCAGCGGAGTGAGCAGTGGTGGGATGGAAGCCTCGACCGTCTCACTGACGAATCGACCAGCATTAGTTGTGTGGTAGAGAAGGTCGAAGTCTCGAAGCGACGCCTTGATAGCAAGCATCTCCAGTGAGTCTTGCCTCCGTCGCTTTCCGTCAACCCACAACTGGGCAAAGCCTGCGACCAGAGTGTCCAGCTTCTCCTCCGGAACGTCTTTGCTAAGCACGTAATCCCTGAATTCATTAGCCCATCGTTTATGCTTTTTTTGGAAGAAGTCGTAAGCTCGGACGCTAATTTCGTCGTCGTCCATAGTCTTCTGACCCGGGGAGTAGGTAGTGCGAGCGACTTGCCCGTTATCGCCGCTGTCTTCGAATATGCGTTTTTTTATTAAGGGATCAGAGAGGTTCTGCGGCAACGATGCGTGACGCAGAACCTCTCCTGGCTCCCAATTATCCAGAAAGACGTCGTAGTCGTCACGCTCGCGGTTCAAGAGCAGTCCCCGTTTTCGCTGTTTGTTCGTTCCACTAAATAAGCCATGCTCGCAAACGCGCGTCGGCGATTTGCCGGCGTTAGTCCCGCGCTCGCCTCTGTGCTTGGGCACATAACAAATGGCCCAGGCGAAGACTATTTGGCGAGCGAAAAATCGGCACCTGACGGTTTCGTCACAGTTCCTCTCGAAGCTCACAGTTTCATTGCAATACCGGAGCCTGCCAGGCCGCGGGACCAAGTGTTGTAACGACTGTATGGTCTGTCAAAGGCACAATCGTCAAAAATCAACGTTGGTTCAGCAACGTAAGAGCATTATGAAATTCTGGTGAATGGCGTCCATCCACAACGCCATCGTAAAGACCGAGATTTTGTAGTTGCTTTTGCACCTCGCTGATCGTCTCCGGACTCCAGTTCTCAGCGTCGTCAAATATCCAATTCACACCTGCTTCGATTGCGCGTATGTACCATTCGGCGGCAAGCTCATGGTCCTGCGGACCGCCCCTGCCCCAACTGACCAATCTGGCAAAATTCTCCATGCCAAAGAGGCTGCCACGTTGTGCTGCTCGCTCGAACCATTGCCGCGCCTCAGCATAGTCTTGCTCAACCCCATGCCCATCTTCATACGCGAAACCAAGATAGGCCATAGCTTCAGAATGGTTGGATCCGGCGGCGCGCTTATACCATGTTACTGCTTTTTCTAGGCTGTGTTCAGGGAGATCGTGACTAGCAAATGTTAAACCCAAACCGAACATCCCCGAAGCCAACCCTGCCTCGGCTGCCAAACGATATAACCGATGTGCCTCTGGTAGGTTTTGATACGCCTTGGGCACACCGTGAAAGTATTCTTTTTCAACTTTCTCTAACATGACACCGTAGAACAATAGGTCAGCAAGCTTATTGGCCGCTCGTGCATCTCCCCTTTTAATCGCTTCGCGGTACCAGTGGACAGCCTCATCATTGTCTCGTGCCACGCCCCGCCCTTGAAGATAGGCATCTCCAAGAAGACGTTGAGATGGTGCGAAGCCACGATCAGCAGCTTGACGCAAAAGGTCTACACCCAAAAATTCATCTTCAGGAACGCCAATTCCACGATCGTACAATACACCAAGATTGAAAGTAGCAATAACGTTTCCACGGTTAAATGACTCGGTAAACCAATGCACTGCCTCGATCTCGTCCTTCTCCACTCCCAATCCTTTTAGAAATAGATGCCCCAGAACATTCATACCTACTGCATCACCCCCCTCTGCTGAAATGCGCGCAAACTCGATCGATTCTGGGTAACGTTTCCCTATTGACAAGGCTCGCGCGAGAAGTGCGGCAGCGCGCATGTTCTTTGGATCAGCTTCGAAACTTGCTTTGCAGGAGCTGATAATTGAATCCAGATCCAATGTAGCTAATTGGCTCGACGAAACTCGGTCAGGATCAACCGACTGGACACAAGTTTCAAAGTCGCCCTTTGAAGTTTGATTTTCATCTGCTGAAACATCGAAACCAAAAAAAGCAAGATTGAGAGTAAGGAAAGCTCTGAAAAATACCCCGGGCATCCGCTTGGAGTAACGGTCGATTAGAGACGTATCTCTCTCCCTTGGACATAACTTAAACTCAAAGGAACCTCTGAACTCCCGACTATTTGAGTAGTTAAAGCATTTATTTAGAACCGCAATCATCCGGTCTGAGTTCTCTAACATTCGCCCTATACAGATTGCCGCAAAGAGAAAATGAAATAACTTCGAACACTTTTTAAGAAGGTGATGTCGATATGGCCCAACCGGAGTCTTACCAGATCTCCCAGATGCTCCGTACCCACAGTTGAGATACTGCAAATTTCCTCTCTGCACACGGAGAACTACCATAACTAAGCCCGTCCCGTATTATTGAACACATCACTTGACGTAGAGTTATTCTAGCGTCCAATCTGCGGTTGAACAACTTGTCCAGTAATTGAACAAAGACGTATTAGAATGACCAAAATGATCTATGAGTTTCATTCCTCACACGGCCTTGTCCGAGTCGAGGTCGATGATCCCCCAGGCCAAAGCCCTATTGCTGTAGGCCGCGGCGATGAAGTCACGGTGGAAGCTAGGGAGAGCTTCGAGGAAGCAATCGCAGGCATTGGGCCAATCGCCGAAGGCATTCTTGCCCAAACCACCGGTCTCGACACGCTTCCAAAAGAAGTCGGGGTAAGGTTCGGAATCAAACTATCTGGAACGCTTGGCGCGATCCTCGCCTCAACCGCTGCAGAGGCGCATATTGAAGTCAATCTAACTTGGAAAAACGTTGACGGGAAAGCCTAGTGCCGCGCATTTTCAGACATAGGAGTGTAACTACTCCCATCGCGCGCATTAGGGGTAGTGGCGGCAACATTTGCGGGACAGGGTTCCTGATCGGTGCTCGTCATGTTTTAACCTGCGCGCATGTAGTCGACGACGCTCTAATGCGTTTACGTGGCACGGACAAGGCGCCGAATGAGGCGGTGTCGCTAGATCTTCCATTCCTGAACCAGCGCGAACTAACCGCCAACGTGGTTGCATGGGCACCAATGCGTTCGCTAGAAAGTTTGGAAGTCGATCCAGTTTCCGATATCGCCGTCTTGGAACTTGAGGAAACCGTCGAGGGAGGCATAGAGAACCACGACGTCCGTCTTGCTTCACCTCCATTAGGCACATCATTTGTGACTTTTGGTTTTCCCGGAGGGCTTGACAATGGCACAGAAGCGGGCGGTGAAGTGCGCCTCACCGACGCCAGCGGCTGGCATCAGGTGCGCGATGTGCAGGTTCATGGACATTTCGTAGAACCAGGTTTCAGCGGTGCGCCGGTGTTCGACACTGACGACGGC
>NZ_JAILWL010000390.1 GCF_025698965.1 Roseibium sp. | reverse complement strand
AGTCTTGGCGGCATTCGGTTTTGGACCTGCTGACAATACCGCCTCCCCCCGGCACTTTCCTCCGATCCCTGGTGGAGGACCAGGATACTGGAGGAAACACAATGAACGAAATGCCGAATTTTGCAGGAGAAACCGCTTCTCCCTTCGCCGCACGTTATGACAATTTCATCGGTGGCAAATTCGTCCCGCCGGTCAACGGACGTTACTTCACCAACATCACTCCGATCACGGGCGCAGCCGTGGGTGAAGTTGCCCGATCCGACCAGGCGGATGTCGAGCTGGCTCTGGATGCCGCGCATGCAGCTAAAGATGGATGGGGCAAGACCCCGGCCGCGGAACGCGCCAATATCCTGCTGAAAATCGCGGATGTCATGGAGCAGAACCTGGATGTTCTGGCCAAGGCGGAAACCTGGGACAACGGCAAACCGATCCGCGAAACATCTGCCGCGGACATTCCACTTTCCGTTGACCATTTCCGTTACTTTGCAGGCGTTCTGCGCGGTCAGGAAGGCTCCATGTCGGAGATCGACGCCGACACCATCGCCTATCACTTCCACGAACCGCTCGGAGTGGTGGGGCAGATCATTCCATGGAACTTCTCGATCCTGATGGCGGCGTGGAAACTCGCCCCGGCGCTGGCAGCCGGCAATTGCGTAATCCTGAAACCGGCGGAACAGACGCCAGCGGCGATCATGGTTCTGGTAGAATTGATTGGTGATCTGCTGCCCGCCGGTGTTTTGAACATCGTCAACGGTTTCGGTGCTGAAGTCGGTGCACCGCTTGCCAAGTCCTCGCGCATTGCCAAGATCGCCTTCACCGGATCTACCCAGACCGGCCGCATGATCATGCAATACGCAACCGAGAACCTTATCCCGGTCACGCTGGAACTTGGCGGCAAGTCTCCAAACATCTTTTTCTCCGATGTCATGCGAGAGGACGATGCCTTTCTCGACAAGGCTATCGAGGGCTTTGTGCTGTTTGCCTTCAACCAGGGCGAAGTTTGCACCTGTCCGAGCCGCGCCTTGATCCAGGAAGACATCTACGAGGCTTTCATTGAACGGGCGATCGAGCGCGTCAAAGCCATCAAGCAGGGTGACCCGCGCGCGATCGAAACCATGGTCGGCGCACAGGCCAGCCGCGAGCAGCAGGACAAGATCCTGTCCTATCTCACCATCGGCGCCGAAGAAGGCGCGGAAGTCCTGTGTGGTGGCGCGGAAGCAAAATTCGATGGCGACCTTTCCGGTGGTTTCTACATTCAGCCGACCATCCTGAAGGGCCACAACAAGATGCGCGTCTTCCAGGAGGAAATCTTCGGTCCGGTTGTCTCCGTAACCACCTTCAAGGACGAGGCAGAAGCCCTGGCGATTGCCAATGACACAATGTACGGCCTCGGCGCCGGCGTCTGGTCGCGCGATGCCAATACCTGCTACCGCTTCGGCCGGTCGATTGAAGCCGGACGCGTCTGGGTGAACAACTATCATGCCTACCCGGCTCATGCGGCATTCGGCGGTTACAAGCAATCAGGCATCGGCCGGGAAACCCACAAGATGATGCTGGACCACTATCAGCAGACCAAGAACATGCTGGTCAGCTACAACCCAAACAAGCTGGGCTTCTTCTAAGCCATTTGTTTTTTTCAGATACGAAACGCATTGGGGCAACCTTAAACGAGGTTGCCCCAAAGCCCCGAAAACACGTGGTTTCAGCACTCCGATAAAACGTAGCGCCAGGGATAACCGAAGAGCAGAAAACCAAACTGTCTGCCTTTTATTCGGGCCGACAACTCATCGCGTCCCCGCTCGCGGATCTCTGCTTCGCTCTCGTCCGGGATGACGACCGAGAGGGAGAGATCTGCAAAGAGAGTTCCCCGGCTCCCACCTCGCTCCCTTCAGCTGGAAAGCTTTTCTAGAAGATCGGCAACAGCTTCCGGCTCCGTCACCATGGCATCATGCCCGGTGGCTATTTGGGAAACGGGCCAACCGAATTCCTGCGCTCTTTCCAAAGCAACCGCAGCTGGCCGATAAGGTGGATCGGTGCACTCGATATAGCTGGCGGGAAGACCGTTGCCGATCGGGTTTTCAAGCGTCAGGCTGGTGGTGAACGTCTTGAACGGATGCGGCGTGAGACGCTGTTCCAGAAACGCGACATCGACCGGCCGGATAACCCCGAAGCTCTCGGGCGGTGCAGGCGGCAAACTGAGGCCGCCGCTGGTTTTTTCGGCAAGTTCCCTGCGGTCATCCGCCATATCTTCCGGCAATAGATCAAACCAGGTCTCACCGGAACGCAGCATGATGGCATCGAGATAAATCAGTTTGCTGAGGCGCTCCGCCGCGACATCGGCCACGCCGGTTATCGGAATGCCGCCAAAACTGTGCCCGACCAGAACAACATCGTTGAGGCCTTCGAAGCGCATGTGCTGAACAATGTCTTCCACAAAGGTATTGATGGTGATGCTGGGTGACAGCAGGTGCGAGCGTTCGCCCAGCCCAGTTTGTGTCGGTGCGGTCACTTTGTGACCTCTGGATCTCAAGATTCCCGCAACGCGCGACCAGCACCAGCCACCGTGCCAAACCCCATGCACAAGGACAAATGTCTTCGATTCCATTGAATTTCCTTCGCAATAAATTTGAGTATTATTCGGCAGCTTCTGACGCGGGTTCGTACCCCCGCAGACGTTTTAATTTATGGCCAACCTGCACGATTGCCTCCAATGCCGGAATGAGCTCTTCGCCGAGCTCGGTCAACTCGTATTCGACGGATGGCGGCGAAGTCGGGCGGACATTTCGAAGGAGCACGCCGCGCTCTTCCAATTCGGAAAGACGCGCGGACAGAACCTTGGACGATACAGGCGGGATGTCGCTCTTCAGTTCGTTGAACCGGCGGGGACCGGCCCTCAAGCTCCAGATGACATTGGGTGCCCAGGCCCCCGCGATCACCTGCATGCATTCGGTCAGATGACACGGTTCCGGCGGCTTCGGACTGCGATTTTTGCGCATCTTGAGTGCCATTTCCGGGTGTAACTCCACTGAAATCAGGTTTCTTCCGGGTAACTTGAAAATGATAGTTACCATTAGTTACCTACTTGTCAAGAGTAACCAGAACTAACACTTTCCAGCCATCGACATTAAAACGATGGAGCCTTTCGATGAAACTGTTTTACAAGCCAGGTGCCTGTTCCATGGCAGCCCATATTCTCCTCAATGAAACAGGCACGGCCTACCAACTTGAAAAGGTTGATACCGACAATGGTACGACCGAAACCGGTGCTGCTTTTGCCGCCACCAATCCGCGCGGCTACGTGCCGGCCCTGAAATTCGATGACGGACAGATCCTGACGGAAAATGTCGCCATCCTGCACTGGATTGGCGAGACATTTCCGACCCTCGCACCGGAGCTTGCTGACGAACCGTTGCAGCGGTTCCGCCAACTCGAGCTCTTGAGTTTCCTGTCTTCTGAACTGCACAAGGCATTTAGCCCGTATTTCTCCGGAAAGACATTTTCTGAAACCGAGCAGACGGCCAATCTGGACAGGCTGAAGGCAAAGATAACCCAGTTCGACAGGCTGCTGGCCCAAGGTGGTTCGTTTCTTCTCGGTGCCAGGTTCTCCGTTGTCGACGCCTATGCGTTCGTCATCCTGAACTGGGCGAATTTCATTGGTGTTTCGCTGGCCGACTGGCCGGATACAGCGGCTTTTGTCGCTCGTATCAATGCACGGCCTTCGACCCAAAAAACTCTCAAGGAAGAAGGGCTTGCCGCATGACCCATGCAATTCAGGACCTACAGGAAGTCATTCGCGACTATTTCGACGCGCTTTATCATTGCGACACGGAGCTGTTGCAGAAAGTGTTCCACCCAAACGCAGTTTACGCCACCGCAGACGAAACGCCCCTGCTTCACCGGACCATGAACGAATATGTGCCGGTGGTTGCCGCCCGCGTGTCGCCTGCCTCTCGCGGCGAAACCAGAGACGATGTCATCGACGATATCCAATTCGCCGGTGACAACACCGCGTTCGCCCGTGTGCGATGTTCCATGGCGGGTAAATCCTATGTCGATTTCCTGACCTTCGTCCGGGAAGACAACCGCTGGCGGATCATGGCGAAGATCTTTCAGATGAGCGCTCAAACCGAGGGAGTCGCATAATCATGCCTTATGTCAACATTCAGGTGACCCGAGAAGGCGTCACGAATTCACAGAAGGCGGAGGTCATCAAAGGGGTGACCGAGCTGTTGCAGAACGTTCTCGGCAAAAACCCTTCGACGACCTTCGTCGTGATCGAGGAAGTCGAACTGGAAAGCTGGGGTATCGGCGGTCTGCCTGTCGAGGAATACCGGGCCAGGCAACTTGAAAAGACCTGAAGCAAGCGGAGCCGGTATCGCCACCGGCTCCGTTTTGGCCTGTTTCCAAATCCCTGGAAACGAGTGGATCCCGAACAACTGCCACGTCCGGGGAAACCGCAAAAGAAGACCTCGGCCTTTCCCAAAGTCAGGGAGGACAATTGAAGAAAGTCGTTCCCTGATCCCTTCCAGTTCATACAAATCCGACCAGAGCCTTGCGCCTTTTGCCGACAGACACTGCCAGCCGTTCGTTGGCCTTCAGGTCTCCTGTTGCGATCCGGCGGCGGGGATTGTCGACAATTTGGCTGTTAAGGCGGACACCGCCCCCTTCAACAAGGCGGCGCGCTTCACCATTGGAGGCGGCAAAACCGACGGCCACGACCAGTTCCAGAAGACCCAGGCCTTCTGCCAGCGTTGCCAGAGGTAATGTGTGGGTCGGTTCCAGGATCTCCCCCTCACCGGCAAACAGGGCATCGCCTTGCTGAAGCGCGGACCGGGCTTCCTCCGGGCCATGGACAATGGTTGTCACCTGTGTTGCCAATATTTTCTTGGCTTCGTTCAGCTCCGCTCCCTGCAGTTCTGAAAGGCGCTCAACCTCGCTGATCGGGAGTTCCGTGAACAGGCGCAGGAATTTTCCGACATCCGCGTCCGCCGTGTTGCGCCAGAACTGCCAGAAGCCAAAGGGCGACAGATGTTCAGGATGCAGCCAGACGGCACCAGCAGCGGTCTTGCCCATCTTGGCACCGCTGGCGGTGGTCAGGAGCGGAACGGTGAGGCCGTGCAGCTTGCGCCCGTCACGGCGACCGAGTTCGACGCCGTTGACGATGTTGCCCCACTGGTCGGAACCACCGACCTGCAGCGCGCAATCATGACGTTTGGCGAGTTCCAGGAAATCAACGGCCTGCAGCATCATGTAGCAGAATTCGAGAACGGTCAGCGGCATCTGTGCTTCAAGGCGCGACTTGACGCTGTCGAAAGTCATCATGCGGTTGACAGTGAACTGGGAGCCATAGTCGCGGAGAAATTCCAGGAAGCGGAATTCATTGAGCCACTCCGCATTGTCGACCAGAAGCGCACCGTCCGGACCGTCCATATCGACCAGGCGTTCCACCGACCTGCGAATCGTTGCGATGTTGGCGGCAATCTGGCGCTCTTCCAGCATCGGCCGGGCATCGTTGCGAAAACTCGGATCACCTATCTGGCTGGTTCCGCCGCCAAGGACCACGATCGGGTGATGGCCAAGCTTCTGCAGCCAGCGCATGGTCATCAGCGGCATCAAATGCCCGACATGGAGGCTGCCAGCAGTTGCATCGAATCCGGCGTAAGCGGTGACCGGACCCTCGGACAGGGTTTTGTCGAGCGCTTCGAGATCCGTGCATTGGTGCACTAGTCCACGTTCCAGAAGCACGGCAAGCGCTTCCGATTTGAGCTTTGTTGCCGGCTTTCCGGCTTCAATCATGTGTCTGGTCATTTTCGGCTTCCTGGTTTCCCCGCCAGGAGCCATTTTTGGAAACCAAAAAGCCGCCTGACGCGGCGGCTTTTGAGGTTACTTTGAAGTGAGCAAGATCCTACGCAGCCGCCGGTATGTCGGTGACGTAATAAAAATACACGAAGGATGCGGTCATCTTGGTCATGGCAGTTTAAATGCGCGAAGCGCTTCGGAGAGTCAAGCCCCCGTTTCGAGATCCACGACCAGAGCTCCGATTTTGGCTCAAAACTTCCCGTCATGAGCTGCGATGGAACCGGAATACTTTTCCTTTTTATTTCAATTACATGCAGTCAATCAACGGCATCGGGCGACAACACCTTCCCCAGAAGCTTGTAGAGTGCTTCCGCTTCCCCCTCGCTCAAGCGGAAGGCAAATTCAGACTGAATGGCCGCCCGATAGACCGGCCACATTTCTTCAAGCATGTCCGCTCCCTTGCGGGTCAATACGACTACGATACCTCTTCCGTCTTCAGGTGACTTCCGTTTTTCAGCAAGGCCTGCTGCGACAAGCCTATCG
>NZ_JAILWL010000039.1 GCF_025698965.1 Roseibium sp. | reverse complement strand
TATTCATCTCCGCCTCCCTATTCATACCGAAGCGCTTCGACAGGATCGAGCCGGGCCGCGCGCCATGCCGGGTAAAGTGTCGCAAGAAGCGACAGCGCCAAGGCCATCAAGAGGACCGTGATCGTCTCGCCACTGTCAATTTCTGCCGGCAGCTTAGACAGGAAATAGAGCGTCGGGTCGAACAACTGGGTCGACGTCAGCCAGGAAACGAACTGACGGATGCTCTCGATATTCAGGCAGACAATCAAGCCAAGTATGAAGCCGGCTAGCGTACCCACACATCCTATGCTCGCCCCCGTGATCAGGAATATTCGCATGACGGATCCACGGGTTGCTCCCATGGTGCGCAGGATCGCAATGTCGCGCCCCTTATCCTTCACCAGCATGATCAACCCTGAAATGATGTTCAACGCGGCCACCAGAACGATCAGCGTCAAGATGATGAACATCACGTTTCGTTCCACTTCCAGCGCGGAAAAGAAAGTCACGTTTCTCTGGCGCCAGTCGGTCACGAAGGTTGGTCGCTCCGCCGCCTCTTCAATCGCCTTGGTCATCACACCGACATTGTCCGGATCGACGACATAGACCTCGATCCCCGTCGCTTTCGTGTCCATGTTGAAATAGGCTTGGGCCTCTTCAAGCGGCATGAACAGGAACGTTGAATCGTACTCGCTCATGCCGATTTCGAAAATAGCCGTAACCGGATAGGCCTTGAGCCGCGGTGTCACCCCCATGGGGGTCACGCTGCCACGCGGCGAGATTATGGTGATGTTGTCGCCTGTCGTGATACCAAGCTGTTGCGCCATCCGGGAGCCGATTGCGACGCCCTCCCCGGCATCGAAACCATCCAGCGTGCCTGAACGAACATTGTTGGCGATAAGCGGTATCCGGCGCAGATCACTTTCATAGACACCGCGCACCAGCGCGCCGAGATTGCCGGCAGGACCTGACACCAGTGCCTGTCCCTCGATAAAGGGAATGGCACTGACAACGTCAGGCACCCCCTCCAGCCGTGCCGATACCGCATCATAGTCGGTCAGCGGCATGTCGATGGGCTGAACCAGCATGTGGCCGTTGATGCCGAGAATCTTGCCCAGCAACTCCGAACGAAAACCGTTCATCACAGCCATCACGATGATGAGTGTCGCCACGCCGAGCATGATACCGGCGAAAGAAAAACCGGCGATCACGGAAATAAATGTCTCGCGCCTGCGCGAACGCAGGTATCGGCCCGCGATCATCCATTCGAAGGCGGAAAAGGGGCGTGTAGGCGCCGCGGGCTTCTGACCTTCGTCAACGTCCACAGTGTTTGCCGCTGTCATTATCCATCCACTTCAGCAATGCCCTTTCGGCAGCAATAATTGCTGCCGAATCCCCGCCCCGAGGATCACCGGACTTGATTAGTCCGTCAATGCCGCCGTCAGCTTGTTCAAGGTTGCGTCTGGAGAAAGCATTTCCTTTTCCCCAGTTGCACGATCCTTGACCTCCAACAGGCCCTCTTTCAGTCCACGCGGACCGGCAACAACCTGGAACGGCAACCCAATCAGGTCCATGGTGGCGAACTTTGCACCGGCCCGTGTATCTGTATCGTCGTAGAGCACTTCGATACCGGCAGCTTCCAGCTTGGCGTAAAGGTCCTCACTCACGGAATCGGTCGTCTCGTCACCCGGCTTCAGATTGACCAGACCAACATGGAACGGGGCGACGGATTTCGGCCAGATGATTCCATTTTCATCATGATTGGCTTCGATCAAGGCGCCAAGAAGGCGGGAAACGCCAACGCCGTAGGACCCCATGTGAACCGGAACTTCCTTCCCTTCAGCGGTGGCAACCTTCGCTCCCATCGGTTCGGAATACTTGGTGCCGAAATAGAAAGTCTGACCAACTTCGATGCCACGCGCCACAATCCGCTTGTCTTCCGGCACCGAGGCTTCGAACTCCGCTTTGTCAACGGACATCCTCAGTGGCAGCGTAGTGCGCAGTCCAGTCCTTTACGATCGGAGTAAGGTCGCTGCTGAAGTCAACGTCTTCGCCAGGTGTTTCCTTGTTCAGGTAATCGGCGTGGCAGTAGACCTCGCTTTCTCCGGTTTCGGCCAGAACAATGAACTCGTGGCTGAGATCACCGCCGATAGGACCCGTTTCCGCGCGCATTGGGATTGCCGTCAGGCCCATACGTTTATAGGTGCGCAGGTAGGCAACAAACATGCGATTATAGGACTCAACGGCCTTTTCCTGATCCAGGTCGAAGGAATAGGCGTCTTTCATCAGGAACTCACGGCCACGCATGACCCCGAAACGCGGACGAACCTCGTCACGGAACTTCCATTGAATATGATAAAGGTTCAGTGGCAGGTCCTTGTAGGAGCGCACATAACCGCGAAAGATATCGCTGATCATCTCTTCGTTGGTCGGGCCGTAAAGCATGTCCCGCTCGTGACGGTCGGTGATGCGGAGCATTTCCTTACCATATGCATCATATCGACCGCTTTCCCGCCAGAGATCAGCGGACTGGATCGTCGGCATCAACAACTGGATCGCACCGGCGCGTGCCTGCTCCTCTTCGACAATACGCTCGATCTTGCGCAAAACCTTGTGACCGAGTGGCAACCAAGAATATATACCCGCTGATTGCTGACGGATCATCCCGGCACGCAGCATAAGCCGGTGGGAAACGATCTCGGCCTCCTTGGGGGTTTCTTTCAAGATGGGCAGAAAATATCGGGAAAGACGCATGAATGTTCTCTCAATTTGGGCAAAGCCTGTTTTGTGCGCAGTCAAAGCGCAAGCGGGAGGCAAAAACAAGCCCTTTGCGCATCACAGATAACCTTTTACAGAAATTGCCGCCAAATCGCGTTCAAATGAGGGATTTCCTTTGTTTTGCCACCTCAATTTTCAACCGGAATTGCAACTTGGTTGCGCTTGGTCTTGCGCAAACGAATTGGGCAAGCAAAAAAATTGCGCTTCCTGCGACAAATAGGTGACAAGTCAGAAACAATGAGATAGGTTTCGACCCCATAATAAAAAAGATGCCTCGGCAGAAATGCTAAGAAGCTCAAGAACATCGCGGTCTGAGTCTTGGGAGGAAGGACCCTCTGGCGCACCTTTCGGTTCGCAGCCGCCCAACCAGGTTGTTATACCAACCGGTAAGGGATTGGGGTCAGTTTAGACGCGGAACTTTTTAAAGGCAGGGCTTTGGCTCTGCCTTTTTCTTTTTGTAAAAATCATATGATTTCCATTACCGTCAAAAAAGCCTTGGCAAAGACTAGCCGCTCGGCTGGCTGTAGCTCTGACTTGGCGGTTTGAAAAACGGAATGTCATCCAGCCCATAGCCAGATTGCCGCGCATAAAGAAAACCGGAAAATACGACAGTCGTTATGATTGTGGTTGCAACAATCACTTTCAGGAATCTGGGGCGGTCCGGTGCACTCGGTTCAGACCCCGGCGTCACCTCTCCTGCTTCCTCCTGGGTCTTGTGTAGACCGAAAGGCAGAATCGCAAACAGAATGATCCACCACAGCATGAAGTATACGGCAACACCAAACACCGGCGACATCTTCGCTTACGCCTCTTCCAGCTCAGTCAGGGTTCCAAGAAAGTCCTTGGGGTGGAGAAACAGAACCGGTTTGCCGTGAGCTCCGATCCTCGGTTCGCCGTCACCAAGCACGCGCGCACCGTCGGCGATCAACTTGTCGCGCGCGGCAATGATGTCATCCACTTCATAGCAGACGTGATGAATTCCACCCGATGGATTTTTCTCAAGGAATTTGATGATCGGTGAATTCTCGCCGAGCGGCTCCAGCAACTCGATTTTCGTATTGGGCAGATTGATGAAAACCGTGCTGACACCGTGATCCGGCTGCGCTTCCTTAGCCGAAACTTCCGCACCGAGCGTATCCCGGTAAACGGCGGTTGCAGCTTCGATATCCGATACAGCGATTGCGACGTGATTGAGCCGTCCGATCATAAAATTTCCTCCGCATGGAACGGCTCAAAAGGCCGTTCAGCTGACTATATTTGGGTCACCATCACCTTGCAGAGCGTCTTTTTGCCCCAGACATCCAGGATCTCGGACCGTGCAGCCCGCCGAGCCGCCTCCGCCACCAGATCCTTGTCTTTGCGCCGACCTTTCGGAATGCTCGTTACCGCACCGACCACGGCCTTGATAACGATATCTTCCATCGGTTCACCGTCGTCATCGGTGTCCGGCAACCCCAGCAACGTGATGTCCGGATCCGACAACAGGTCCCCTGACCGGTTGACCACCAGGGCAACAACTGCTGCACCGGCATAAGACAACTTGCGCCGCTCCTTCACGCCGGTCACTTCCGGGTCATCAAGAATGGCACCGTCTTTCACTAGAATGCCGGACGGTGCTTCATCGACAACTCCGGATTTTCCGGCTGTCAGGCAAATAATGTCCCCGTTCTTGCCGCGCACGACTTCCGGAACACCCTGTTCCTTCGCAAACGCAGCATGAGCTGCAAGATGCAACGGTTCACCATGAACGGGAAGCACGACTTTCGGCTTGATCAGTTTGTATAACTGCTCCAACTCACCCCGGCGCGGGTGACCGGAAACATGCACCAGCGCATCCCGGTCGGTGATAATTGTGACGTCGTTGTCGGCCAGATTGTTCATGACCTCACCAACTGCCTTCTCGTTTCCCGGAATGGTCCGGGAAGAGAAAATCACCATGTCACGCTTGGTAAGTGCGATATGTCGATGATCGCCGCTTGCAATCCGAGCAAGTGCCGCTCTGCTTTCGCCTTGCGATCCCGTGCAGAGCAAAACCGCCTTTTCGCGCGGCAGATAGCCGAAGGCTTCTTCGTCGTGAAACGGCTTCAGTCCTTCCAGATAACCGAGTTCGCCCGCTACATCGATGACCCGATGCATTGACCGTCCGACAACGACAACGTCACGGTCGTTTGCGGCTGCGGCTTCGGCGATGGCCCGGATACGGGCGACATTGGATGCGAATGTGGTCACCGCAATCCGGTGCGAGGCAGCCCCCATCACCTTCTTCAGCTCTTTCGCAACATCAGCTTCGCTCGGGCTGACACCGTCACGCACCGCGTTGGTACTGTCGCAGACAAGTGCCATTACGCCTTCGCGCCCGAGTTCGGCCAGCCTATCCATATCAATCGGCAGTCCGACGCCGGGGGTCGGATCAATTTTCCAGTCCCCCGTATGGAGCACGAGCCCCGCCGGTGTTCTGATGGCAAGCGCGCACGGTTCGGGGATCGAATGCGCCATGGCAACAAATTCAACATCGAACGGACCGATCTTGTGACGCTCCCCCTGCTTGACGACCGTGACAGGTACTTCTTCGGCCCCTGGTTCGCTCTCGGTCTTGGCAGCAAGCAGACCGGCGGTAAACGCCGTCGCATAGACAGGCACTTTCAGAAAAGGCCAGAGATGCAGAATACCGCCATAATGGTCTTCATGGGCATGGGTAATGACCATACCGGCGATATTGTCGACTTCGTCTTCCAGAAACTTGATATCCGGCACGATGACATCAATGCCGGGTAGCTCGGGACCTGCAAAGCTCACACCGCAGTCAACGATGAGCCAGGTTCTGTTTTCTTCGGGACCATAGCCGTAAAGACCCAGGTTCATCCCGATTTCACCGACACCGCCAAGTGGCAGAAACACAATGTCGTTTTTGTTTTCAGTGGCCGAAGCCATGGATTGCTCCTTTAAGCACGTGCACAGGCATCCTCTTAGCGGGTGTCATCGGCTAAAAACACATCGCCTGCATAAATGGTGCGCTGCCGGCCGTCGTCCTGCTTCAGGACCAGATGACCACGCGCATCCAGGTCGGCAAAAATGCCGGTAATTTCTTCCTGAGCGGTCCTGACCGTAATTTCCTTGCCAAGATGCGCCGCCCGTTTGAGCCAGAGCTTGCGAATGGATTGAAACCCACCCGGCTGACACCAGTTGTCAAGCTGCTCCGTCATGGTTGATGCAAGGGCCTCAAACAGGCGCTCGGCAGTAATTTGATAGCCGAGGCTCCTGAGATCAGTCGCTTCATACAACGCCAGAGGCGGGTGTGTAACACAATTGACGCCAAATCCAATAACCACTGCCTGCCGGCCATCGTCCAGCACTTCCGCCTCCAGAAGAATGCCAGACAGCTTGGCCTCATCAACAAGCAGGTCATTCGGCCATTTTAGGCTGACGAGCTGGAAGGTTCCCGCGGCTTTATCGACAGCTTCAGAAAGTGCCACCGCTGCAGCCAGCGGCAATTCCCCTATCCTGTCCGACGGTTGCGGGTCTATCAGCAAAACACTCGCAAAGAGGTTGCCAGTCGGTGACGACCAGTCGCGCCCTCTGCGTCCCCTGCCCGACGATTGCATGTCTGCGCGAATCCAAAGCCGTCCGGGATGTCCCGCACGCGCCCGGTCAAAACACAGTGTATTGGTGGAGCTTACGCTCTCATGCTCTTCATAGCGAAAATCCGGCGCACCAGGCGCCGGACGTTCAAGGTTTCTATCTGTCATACTTCGATCAGAACAATGATTGCGCCGCGGCACTCGCCGCGCTGATCACCTGCCCGGGCGCTAGCCAGAAGAAGATCACAAAGACGCTGGACAGGCCCAGAACAACTTTCAACTCCATCGGCATGGCTTCAAACCCTTCGACAGGTTCATCGAAGAACATCACCTTGACGATCCTCAGGTAATAGTACGCACCGACAACCGACATCAGCACACCGATGACCGCGAGCGGATAAAGCCCGGCCTCAACGGCTGCGACAAAGACATACCACTTGCCGAAGAAGCCAACCAGGGGCGGAATTCCGGCCAGGGAGAACATCAGCAGCGCCAGCAGAATAGCCATCGGCAGATTGGTCTGCGACAGGCCGGCAAGATCGTCGATTTCTTCATACATTCCATCCTTGCGGCGCATGGAGAGAATGCAGGCGAAGACACCCAGGGTCATGCTGAGATAGGCCGCCATATAGAAGATGACGCCTTCAACACCCGTTTGCGTACCGGCAGCAAGACCAACAAGCGCATAGCCCATATGACCTATGGAAGAATAGGCCATCAGCCGTTTCAGATTGCGCTGGCCAATGGCGGCGAATGCTCCGAGCGCCATGGATGCAATGGAGACAAAAACCACAATCTGCTGCCAGTCGGATGTCACCGGCTGGAAAGCTTCGATGACAATTCGCACCAGCATTCCCATCGCCGCAACTTTCGGGGCAGCCGCCAGGAAGGCCGTGACCGGTGTCGGTGCACCTTCATAAACATCCGGCGTCCACATGTGGAATGGAACCGCGGAGATCTTGAAGGCAAGACCTGCCAGAATGAAGGTCAGACCGATCACGAGGCCGATGGAAGCCCCTTCTTCGCTCAGTGCATGCGCAATACCTTCAAACGACACCTGCCCGGTGAAACCATAGACCAGCGACATGCCGTAAAGCAGCATGCCGGAAGACAGTGCTCCAAGGACAAAGTACTTGAGACCGGCTTCCGTCGAACGAACGCTGTCCCGATTGATCGCGGCAACAACGTAAAGCGACAGGCTCTGCAGTTCGAGACCGAGATAAAGCGCGATCATGTCGTTCGCAGATAGCATCAGCATCATGCCGAGCGTCGCCAGGACGATCAGGATCGGATATTCGAAATGGTCGAACGACTGGCTCTTGGCATACGCCCATGACATTGCGATCGCAAAGAACGAACCGACAAGAACAAGCAACTTGAGAAGATAGGCAAACTCATCAAGTACGAAGGATCCACCGAAGGTTTCTCCATAGGCCGGTACGAACAAAAGAACCAGGAACGTACCGCCCAGAAGCCCCATCGCGCCGCCGAAAACAGCATAGCTGACACCTTTGCCGCCAAAGGCGCCAACCATCAGCAAGACCATAGCTCCGAGGGCCAGAATGATTTCCGGCAGGACCGGCATGAGATCTGGCAATTGGCTCACATCTGACATAGCTCTGTCTCGTCCTCGAAACTTTAGTGAGATGCTGCGGCAGCAGCAGCTGCGTGCTGGGTGACCCCGGCCGCGTCAAGCGCCGCAACATAGTGATTGATGAGATTGTCGACTGCGCCCTGTGTCACGTCCAGGATCGCCATCGGATAGAAACCGAAGAAGATCGTCAGGACGATCATTGGGATCAGGATGACCTTTTCCCGCAAATTCAGGTCGAGGATCGACTTGAGGCTTTCCTTTTCCAACGCCCCGAACACAACACGGCGGTAAAGGTAAAGCGCATAGACAGCCGACAGGATCACACCGGAAGTCGCGAAGAAAGCAACCCACGTATTGACCTGGAATGCGCCCATCAGCGTCAGAATCTCTCCGACGAAACCGGACGTCCCCGGCAAGCCGACATTGGCCATGGTGAAGATCAGGAACACCACCGCGTATTTCGGCATCCTGCTTACAAGACCGCCATAAGCAGCAATATCGCGTGTGTGCATCCGGTCGTAGATAACGCCGACACAAAGGAAGAGCGCACCGGAAACAATACCGTGAGACAACATCTGGAAAATGCCGCCCTGCACGCCCTGGTGGGTCATCGTGAAGATACCCATGGTGACGTAACCCATGTGCGCCACCGAGGAATAGGCGATCAGTTTCTTGATGTCTTCCTGCGCGAGCGCCACCAGTGAGGTGTAGATAATCGCAACCACTGAAAGCGTGTAGATCATCGGCGCAAACATATCAGAGGCAATCGGGAACATCGGCAGCGAAAACCGCAGGAAACCGTATCCACCAAGCTTCAGGAGAACACCTGCCAAGATCACCGAACCAGCTGTCGGTGCTTCAACGTGGGCGTCCGGCAACCAGGTATGAACCGGCCACATCGGCATTTTCACTGCAAACGAGGCGAAGAACGCAAGCCATAACCAGGTTTGCATGCCTGCCGGGAAAGAATGTGCCAGCAGCTTTTCAATGTCCGTCGTGCCGGCATTCCAGTACATCGCCATGATCGCGATCAGCATCAAAACTGATCCGAGAAGCGTGTAAAGGAAGAACTTGTAGGATGCATACACCCGGCGTTTTCCACCCCAGACACCAATGATCAGGAACATCGGAATGAGGCCGGCTTCGAAGAAGACGTAGAACACAACCAGGTCAAGTGCACAGAAAACACCGATCATCAGCGTTTCCAGCACAAGGAAGGCAATCATGTATTCCTTGACGCGCTTCTGGACGCTTTCCCAGGAGGCCAACACACAGAAAGGCATCAGGAACGTGGTCAGAATGACAAACAGCACCGAAATGCCATCGACACCCATCTTGTAACTGATCTCACCGCCCAGCCAGGGCTTGTTTTCGACAAACTGGAAACCCGGATTGGCGTAGTCGAAACTTCCCCAGATGAACAGTGACAGTAGGAAAGTCACGGAAGTCGTCACCAGAGCGACCATCCGGATGTTCTTCTTGCTGCCTTCATCATCACCCGGAACCAGGAGGATGAAGAGCACGCCAAGAAGCGGCAAGAAGGTCGTGAGTGACAGAATTGGCCAGTCGATCATTAGTGTGCACCCCCGCCGGTGCCAGCACCGGTGAACATCGACCAGGTGATGAGCGCGGCCACACCGATCAGCATCGCAAATGCGTAGTGATAAAGATATCCGGTCTGCAATTTCACGACCCAGGCCGTGACATTTTGAACGCGGCTGGCGACACCATTCGGCCCGAAGCCGTCAATAACGGTGCCATCCCCTTTCTTCCAAAGGGTTCGGCCAAGCCATACGGCAGGGCGGACAAAGATGAAGTCGTAGATCTCGTCGAAGTACCACTTGTTCAAAAGGAACTGGTAGAGGCCCTGATGGCGCTCCGCCAACTGCTTCGGCATCTCCGGCGAGCGGATATAGAACAGGTAGGCCACCAGGAACCCAAGCACCATCATCACGAACGGCGAGACTTTGACCCAGGCGGGAACCTCGTGCATTGCATGAAGAATATGATTGGTCTCCGAGGTGAACAGCGAACCTTTCCAGAAGGCGTCGTAACCTTCACCATAGAAAGAACCGTAGAAGACCATACCGGCAAACGCGGCGCCAATGGCCAGAATGGCAAGCGGTACGGTCATCACAAGCGGCGATTCGTGAACGTGTTTCATGACATCGACCGGTGCACGTGGTTTTCCATGGAAGGTCATGAAAGTCAGTCGCCAGGAGTAGAAAGCTGTTAGCGCGGCCGCGATCACAGTCAGCCAGAAGCCATAGAGCGCCATCGGGTTGGCATGGTCGCCAACGGAGCCGGCAAAGGCAGCCTCGATGATCGCGTCCTTGGAGATGAAGCCCGCAAAACCGAGGTGGGTGAACGGAATGCCGACACCGGTTAGCGCCAGCGTGCCGATCATCATCGTCCAATAGGTAATCGGGATATGCTTGCGCAGCCCACCCATCTTACGCATGTCCTGCTCGTCAGAAACGGCGTGGATCACCGAACCGGCACACAGGAACAAAAGCGCCTTGAAGAACGCATGCGTGAACAGGTGGAAGATCCCAATCGAATAGGCTCCGACCCCCAGAGCGACAAACATGTAACCGAGCTGAGAGCAGGTCGAATAGGCAATCACCCGCTTGATGTCGTTCTGGACCAGACCGACCGTCGCCGCAAAGAACGCAGTTGTCGCACCGAAGAAAACGATCACGGCCAGCGCAGTGTGGGAAAGTTCCATAAGCGGTGACAGGCGTGCCACCATGAAGACGCCTGCGGTCACCATGGTCGCAGCATGGATGAGCGCGGACACCGGTGTCGGGCCTTCCATCGCATCCGGCAACCACGTGTGCAGCAGGAACTGCGCTGACTTACCCATCGCCCCCATGAAGAGAAGCAGGCAGATAACCGTCATCGTCGCATGCGGGTCAAGATGATAACCCAGGAAGGTCAGCGCCTCGCCGGGTCGCTCGATGAAGGACGGTGCATCATTGAAGATGGTGGTGAACTCGATGCTCTGGAAAACGTAGAAGACACCAAAGATACCAAGCGCAAAGCCAAAGTCGCCGACACGGTTGACCACAAAAGCTTTCATGGCCGCCGCATTCGCCGAAGGTTTCTTGTACCAGAAACCGATCAGCAGATAGGAAGCAAGACCAACACCTTCCCAGCCGAAGAACATTTGCAGCAGGTTGTCGGCTGTGACCAGCGACAGCATCGCGAACGTAAACAGCGACAGATAGGCAAAGAAGCGCGGACGGTGCGGATCGTGATGCATGTAGCCGATCGAATAGACATGCACGAGCGCGGAAACAGTATTGACCACGACCAGCATGACTGCGGTCAGAGTGTCGACCCGGATCGACCAGGAAACCTTGAGATCGCCGGCATCCACCCAGCGGAAAAGCTCCACGATCTGCAGCTCGGAACCGCCGAGCCAGAAACCGAAAAACGTAATCCATGACAGCAGCGCCGCCAGGATCACCAACCCGCTTGTAATATACTCACAGGCCTTGTCGCCGATGGTCCGGCCGAAAAGGCCGGCAATCAGGAAGCCGATCAGCGGCAGGAACAGGATTGCGGAATACATCAGCTCCTACCCTTTCATCACATTGACGTCTTCCACGGCGATCGAGCCGCGGTTCCGGTGGAACACCACCAGGATCGCCAGACCGATAGCCGCTTCAGCGGCGGCAACCGTAAGCACCAGCATGGTGAAGATCTGCCCCATCATGTCGCCGAGGAACGACGAAAAGGCGACAAAATTGATGTTCACCGAAAGCAGAAGCAATTCGATCGACATCAAGATAACAATCACGTTCTTCCTGTTCAGAAAGATCCCGAAAATCCCGATTGTGAACAGGATCGCCGCGACCGACAGATAGTGCGACAGACCGATTTCCATGGGCGCCTCGCCGTGCTCCCCTCGTTAACCCCAACCGGAAACAGCACGGAGGAGCGTGCCGGTTCCCGGACTTTACTTATGAAACGCAAACGTATTTGCGTCAGATCCCTTTGCCCGTTTCCACCTTCCGAACTTCAACAGCTGCCTCGCGTGTACGGCCAACCTGTTCCGGAATGCTTTGACGTTTGACATTCGGCTTATGGCGCAGCGTCAGGACAATCGCCCCGATCATCGCCACCAGCAGCACCAGGCCAGCGACCTGGAAGAAATAGATGTATTTTGTGTAGAGCACCGAGCCGAGTGCCTGAATGTTGCTCGTCTCCGTGAGCGCCGGCATTGGTTCAGCGCCGTGTCCAAGTATTTCAGGTGCGATAATCCAGGCACCTACGCCCATCAGAATTTCGACCAGCAGGATAAGTCCGACCAGGCCGCCAATCGGCAGATACTGCAAAAACCCCTGGCGCAGCTCGACAAAATCCACATCCAGCATCATGACGACGAACAGGAACAGAACTGCCACTGCGCCGACATAGACGACCACCAGAAGCAGAGCCAGGTATTCGGCGCCAAGCAGAATGAACAAGCCGGCGGAGTTCACAAAGGCCAAGATCAGGAACAGAACCGATGTCACCGGATTTCGGGACGCGATCACCATGAACCCGGACGCCAGAGTGACGCCGGCAAACAGGTAGAAAAAGAGGGCTTTCAGGATCATTTCAAAGACCTGCCTGTCGTGTGGCCTTTTCGGGCCGGAAATTCAGGGCCCGGCCGGATTGCCGGGCAGAAGTAGAAGTGTTCGGTTAGCTCCTATCTGTAAGGAGCATCCATTTCAATGTTGCGGGCAATTTCACGTTCCCAACGATCACCATTCGCAAGCAGCTTTTCCTTGTCGTAGTAAAGCTCTTCGCGGGTTTCCGTTGCGAATTCGAAATTCGGCCCTTCAACAATTGCATCCACCGGGCAGGCTTCCTGACAGAAGCCGCAATAGATGCACTTGACCATATCGATATCGTAGCGAGTGGTTCGGCGTGTACCATCGTTGCGGCGCGGACCAGCTTCGATAGTGATCGCCTGTGCCGGGCAGATCGCTTCACACAATTTGCAGGCGATACACCGTTCCTCACCATTCGGATAACGGCGCAAAGCGTGTTCACCGCGAAAGCGTGGGCTGACCGGCCCCTTTTCGAACGGGTAATTGACCGTTGGCTTCGGCTTGAAGAAGTAACGCATCGCCAGAACGAATGCCGATACGAACTCCTGCAGAAACAGCGATTTGACGGCTTGACTAAGTCCCATCGCTTTTTGCCTCTCTTTCCTCAACCAGCCAGCAGGCTGGCGGCCCAATAACCAATGATCGGGAAACCGATCACCGGAACTCCAAAAATCAGTGCGCTCAAGAGCGCTTTGTATTTGGCCGCGGCGCCACCGTCGCCACCGGCCTGTCGGTTTTTCATCTCGGCCGCCTGAAGCATTCCCTTCAGGATCTTGTAGTCGAGCCAGCCGACATAAAGTCCGACGGCCGCACCAATCACTCCGGCCAACGAGATACTCACGCTGCGCCCGGAGCCCAGCCCATCACCATCAGAACCGCTGCAACCACAACGACCATTCCGAGCGACAGGGGCAGGAACACTTTCCAGCCAAGACGCATCAACTGGTCATAGCGGTAGCGCGGAACCATTGCCTTCACCATGGCGAACATGAAGAAGCCAAGGAAACATTTCAGCAGGAACCAGACCACTCCGGGCACCCAGGTAAAGGGTGCGAAATCAAGCGGCGGCAACCAACCACCCATGAAGAAAATGGTCATCAGAGCGCACATCAGGCAGATGGCGACATATTCGCCAAGCATGAACATCATGTACGGAGTGGAGCCATATTCCACCATGAAACCGGCGACAAGTTCCGATTCAGCTTCCGCCAGATCGAACGGTGGGCGATTGGTTTCAGCCAGAGCGGATACGAAAAACACCACGAACATCGGGAACAGCGGCAACCAGTACCAGTTCAGGAAAGCCAGCCACGGAACACCAAGCATGTTGGCAAGTCCCGTTTCCTGGGAATGAACAATGCCGGAGAGGTTCAATGTGCCTGCGCACAACAGGACTGTCACGATCACGAAGCCGATGGAAACCTCATAGGACACCATCTGAGCTGCGGAACGCAGTGCTGACAGGAACGGATATTTCGAGTTTGACGCCCAACCGCCAATGATCACACCATAGACCTCGAGCGAGGACACCGCGAAGACAAACAGGACGCCGACATTGATATTGGCGATCACCCACCCGTCCGCAACCGGGATAACCGCCCATGCCGCAAGCGCGAGGATCACGGATATCAACGGCGCCAGCAAAAACAGGATCTTGTTGGAACCCGCCGGTATGACCGGTTCTTTCAGAACGAATTTCAAGAGATCGGCAAAACTTTGCAGAAGCCCCCAAGGACCGACAACATTCGGGCCGCGGCGGATCTGGACGGCAGCCCAGATTTTCCGGTCTGCATAGAGAATGTAAGCGACGATCACCAGAAGCACGACCATGAGCAGAATGCTCTGGAACGCCATCCAGAGGAACGGCAAACCGTAGGTCGTCATGAACTCAGCCATATCGGTCCCCTACCCCTTATTCAGCTGCTTCCGCCACTCGCGTTTTCGCGAGCGCCGAACACTCGGCCATCACCTTGGAGGCACGAGCAATCGGATTGGTCAAGAAAAAGTCGGAAATGACGTTGGTAAAGCCGGCGCCATCCATTTTGGCCGAAGCATCGGCCAACTTTTCAACATCTGCCGCATCACCGGCTTCGATCGCATCCACACTCAACATATGCGGTGCGGCTTCATAGAGCTTGGCACGCAATTCTCGAAGGGAATCAAATTCCAGCGTCTGGTCGAGATTTGCAGACAACGCACGCAGGATTGCCCAGTCTTCACGAGCATCTCCCGGAGGAAACGCCGCGCGGTCACCCATCTGGACACGGCCCTCGGTATTGACGTAGATCGCGGACTTCTCGGTATAGGCAGCACCTGGAAGGATAATGTCGGCGCGATGTGCACCCCGGTCACCATGCGTGCCCTGGTAGACGACAAATGCGCCTTCCGGAACATCCACTTCATCGACACCCAGCAGAAACAGGACATCAAGTGCACCCGCTTCCAGAATCGCACCGGTGTCCTTGCCGCCGTCACCCGGCACAAAACCTATGTCGAGAGCGCCTACCTGAGAAGCTTCCGTATGCAAGACGTTGAAGCCGTTCCAACCGTCCTTGACGACACCAAGCGACTTCGCCGCAGCGGCTAATGTTGCGAGCACTTCCGCGCCATCCGGCCGGTTCAGCGCGCCCTGCCCGATAATGAACATCGGACGCTCGGCCTTCGCGGGTGCATGGTCAACGAACTGCTTCAAGCTGTCCGGCCCCGCTCCGAGGTAGGTGACCGGATAGGTCAGATCCGCATTTTCGCCGATCAGGCCGATATGAACATCACCACGTGTCCAGCGTTTGCGGATACGCGCATTCAGAACCGGCGCTTCCTGACGCGGGTTTGTACCGATCAACATGATCGCATCAGCGTCTTCAATGCCCTGGATCGTGGAATTGAAGAGATAGCTTGAGCGACCGTTTTTCGGATGCAGCGGGGATCCCGGGAATCTGCTGTCGATGTTTACAACACCCAGCTTATCCATCAGGCTTTTCAGTGCGAACATTTCTTCAACACCGGCCAGCTGACCGGCGAGAGCACCGATCCTGTCGGCGGATGTGCCCTTGACCTTGTCCGCGATGATCTGGAACGCTTCAGTCCAGGAAACAGGCTGCAGTTTGCCGTCTTTCCTGGCATACGGCCGGTCAAGACGCTGGGTCTTGAGGCCGTCCCAGATGTAACGTGCCTTGTCGGAGATCCACTCTTCGTTGACCTCTTCGCTCAGGCGCGGCATCACCCGCATGACTTCCTTGCCCCGGGTATCGACGCGAATGGCCGATCCGACCGCGTCCATGACATCAACGCTTTCGGTCTTGGTCAATTCCCATGGACGGGCATGAAACTCGTAAGGTTTGTGTGTCAGCGCTCCAACCGGACAAAGATCCGCAACATTGCCCTGCATCTCGGACGAAAGCGCTGCTTCCAGATACGTCGTGATCTCCGCGTCTTCACCTCGACCAATCAACCCCATGTCGGTAACACCACACACTTCCGTGGTGAACCGGACACAGCGCGTGCAGTGAATGCAGCGTGTCATGATGGTCTTGATCAGCGGGCCGATTTCCTTGTTTTCGACCGCACGCTTGTTCTCGTGGAAACGTGATCCGTCGACACCATAGGCCATGGCCTGGTCCTGAAGGTCGCACTCGCCACCCTGGTCGCAGATCGGACAGTCCAGCGGGTGGTTGATGAGCAGAAACTCCATCACACCTTCGCGGGCCTTCTTGACCATCTCGGACTTGGTTTCGACTACCGGCGGCTCGCCATTTGGTCCGGGGCGAAGATCCTTCACGCCCATGGCGCAGGACGCAGTCGGCTTTGGTGGTCCGCCCTTGACCTCGACAAGGCACATGCGGCAGTTGCCGGCAATGGACAGCCTGTCGTGGTAACAAAAACGCGGAACTTCCGCACCAGCTTCCTCACAGGCCTGAAGCAATGTGTAGTCCGCGGGGACGTCCACTTCTTTGCCGTCGATGATCAGTTTCGTCATCACTTTGCCTCTTGTGCCGCTTCGTAGGCAGCCAACAGTTCAGTCACTTCAATACCGTTGATGGTCATTCCATTCAGACGGCTCCGACTGATTGCTGTTCCCGCCAGATTGGCATTGGAAATGTGCAAACCAGCCATATTCACATTGTCATACCGGCCACCGGCCAAATTGACGTCGTCATAGTTGCACCCGGAAAAATTCACGTCCGTGAACGAGGACCCCGAAAGGTCCGCATCTTTCACTTTCAGACAGTGCTTTTCCCCCAGGATGTTCATCAGACTACTCCGCCGCCACCAAGGTCGAAGATGTTTTCGATTTGGCAACATAGTCATCGATACGCTGTTCGATCACCGGCCGGAAATTCTTGATCAGACCCTGGATCGGCCAGGCAGCCGCATCTCCAAGCGCGCAGATCGTATGACCCTCGACCTGCTTGGTCACCTTGAACAGCATGTCGATTTCCTCATAAGAGGACTCGCCCTTGACCATGCGCTCCATGACACGCCACATCCAGCCGGTACCTTCCCGGCACGGCGTGCACTGACCGCAGCTTTCCGAGCAATTGCCTTGATGATGTCTGTCGACTTGTCCATGACGATGACCGCCGCCGTACCAAGACCTGAGCCCATGCCACGCAGCGTGTCGAAATCCATCGGCGCGTCCTTGATCTGCTCCGACGTGCAGCAGGGAACCGAGGACCCACCCGGGATTACGGCCAGCAGATTGTCCCAACCACCGCGGATACCGCCACAATGCTTGTCGATCATTTCCGAGAAAGGCACGCCGAGTTCTTCTTCGAACGTTGCGGGCTGATTGACGTGACCGGAGACGCAGAAAAGCTTGGTTCCCGTGTTGTTCGGCCGACCGAGAGCCGAGAACCACGCAGCACCGCGGCGCAAAATGGTGGGAGCCACTGCGATCGATTCAACGTTGTTCACGGTCGTCGGGCACCCGTAAAGGCCGACATTGGCCGGGAACGGCGGCTTCAGACGCGGCTGGCCTTTCTTGCCTTCCATGCTTTCCAGAAGAGCTGTCTCTTCGCCGCAGATATAAGCCCCCGCACCGTGGTGAACGTAGATATCGAAATCGTATCCGTTCTTGTTGTTCTTGCCGATGAGACCAGCGTCATAGGCCTGATCGATCGCGGCCTGAAGACGTTCCCGTTCGCGAATGAATTCGCCGCGCACATAAATGTACGCCGCGATCGCGCCCATGGCATACCCGGCGACGAGGCATCCCTCGACCAGCGTATGCGGGTCGTGCCTGAGAATTTCACGGTCCTTACAGGTGCCTGGCTCGGATTCGTCGGCATTGACAACCAGATAGGCCGGCCGTCCATCGGATTCCTTAGGCATGAACGACCATTTCAGGCCGGTCGGAAAACCTGCACCACCTCGGCCGCGCAGACCTGAATCCTTCATTTCCTGAACGATCCAATCACGCCCCTTGTCGAGCAGAGCTTTGGTATTGTCCCATTGACCGCGCTTTTTCGCGCCGTCCAGGCCCCAGTCATGCAGACCGTAGATATTGGTGAAGATCCGATCCTGATCTTTCAGCATCTCTTCCCCCTAGTCTTCGCTCTTTGAGGAAGCCACTTCACCGGCATCCACACGCTTGGAAAATTCCGTATCTTCGCCCGACGCCAGGATCTTCGCCTGCTCGATCCATCCGTCGCGTTCGATACGGCCCTTGAACTTCAAACGGCTGTCAACCCAGGCAACCTGTTCCGGTCCCCAGCTCGCGACCTGATCGAAATGGTAAAAGCCAAGCTTGTTGAGCGTTTCTTCCAGTTTCGGACCGACGCCCTTGAGCTTCTTCAGATCATCCGGTTTACCGTCGCGAGGTCCCGTCAGAATCTCCGGTTCCTTCTCAACTGCAACGGTCGCTGAATCATCGGATTTTTTGGTGTCTACCGGCTTCTGGTCTTCTTTTATCGCAGCCGGCTTTTCGTCCTTCTTTGGAGCCGGCGCCGGCGCCTCGGTTTTCTTTTCAGCCTTTGCGGCGAACTCGGACCTTACCTTGGCAACCGCGTCTTCCGCTGGTGTCGGAACGCCGTCATAGTCGTTCCCGCCTGCATTGATCGCTGCTCCGGCGAAATCATGAGACGCCTTCTCTGCACCATCGACCAGATGCGCTCTTGGCATTTCGCCAACGGTGCCGTCCTCGATTTCAGTTAGATTGGTTTGTCCGCCTTCGGCCATCGCAAAGCGACGACCGTTCTGCGGACCGGGCGTGACTTCCTTGCCCGCCGCAATATCATCGATCAGCGCGTTGAAGCTGTCTTCCGTCAGATCTTCGTAGGTATCCTTGAAAATCTGAACCATGGGCGCGTTGACGCAAGCGCCGAGACACTCGACTTCTTCCCAAGAGAACATGCCGTCTTCGGAAATCTCGTGCATGTGTTTGGCTATACGGGATTTGCAGATCTTGATCAGGTCCTCTGACCCACGCAGCTGGCAAGGTGTTGTGCCGCAAACCTGAATATGCGCTTTCTTGCCGACTGGTTGCAGCTGGAACATGGTGTAGAATGTCGCCACCTCCAGCACCCGGATTTTCGGCATGTCGAGCAGATTGGCAATATAGCGAATTGCCGGTTCGCTCACCCAACCGTCATTTTGTTCCTGCGCACGCCACAAAAGTGGAATGACCGCGGAGGCCTGACGACCAGCCGGATAACGGTCGATCAGCTTGTTCGCCCACGAGAGATTGTTCTCGGTGAACTCGAAGCTTTCTGGTTGTTCCGCGGCAAGTCGGCGAACTGCCATGGTGTTATCCCCGTTTTGTCACATTGACCGGAGCCGGACATGCGGCTGCCAGGGTCGAAAAATTTTGGCGCATCGCCCGCATCAGCGGTCGACCTCACCGAACACGATATCCATGGAACCCAACACCGCCGAGACATCGGCGAGCAGGTGGCCACGGCAAAGAAAGTCCATGGCCTGAAGGTGAGCGTATCCCGGTGCCTTGATCTTGCAACGGTATGGCTTGTTGGTGCCGTCTGCGACCAGATAGACGCCGAATTCACCCTTCGGTGCTTCGACTGCCGCATAAACTTCACCAGCCGGAACGTGATAGCCTTCGGTGTAAAGCTTGAAGTGGTGGATCAGCGCTTCCATGGACCGCTTCATCTCGCCGCGTTTCGGCGGTACGATTTTGCCATCCACGGAGGAAACCGGACCGGTTTCCACGGTGAGCTTTTCCAGACACTGTTTCATGATCCGAACTGATTGACGCATTTCTTCCATGCGGATCAGGTACCGGTCATAACAATCGCCGTTCTTGCCGATCGGGATATCGAAATCCAGTTCGGAATAACACTCATAGGGCTGAGATTTGCGCAGGTCCCACGCAGCCCCCGACCCGCGCACCATGACACCGGAAAAGCCCCAGGCCCAGGCATCGTCAAGATCGACGACACCAATGTCGACATTCCGCTGTTTGAAGATCCGGTTATCGGTCAAAAGACCTTCGATATCATCCAGAGTTTGCAGAAACGGATCGCAGAAATCCCAGATGTCGTCGAGAAGATCACGCGGCAGGTCCTGATGAACTCCGCCAGGACGCACAAATGCGGCGTGCATGCGAGCGCCACAGGCACGCTCATAAAACACCATCAGCTCTTCACGTGGCTCAAAGCCCCAAAGCGGCGGTGTCAGCGCGCCGACGTCCATGGCCTGCGTTGTTACGTTCAATAGATGCGACAGGATACGTCCGATTTCCGAGTAGAGAACTCGGATCAATTGACCACGCTTGGGAACTTCAATGTCGAGCAAACGCTCAACGCCGAGCGCAAACGCATGTTCCTGATTCATCGGCGCCACATAGTCGAGGCGATCGAAGTAAGGCACGGCCTGCAGATAGGTCTTCTGCTCAATCAGCTTCTCGGTACCCCGATGCAGCAATCCGATATGCGGATCCACGCGGGTAACCACTTCGCCGTCCAGCTCCAGCACGAGGCGCAAAACGCCGTGCGCAGCCGGGTGCTGCGGACCGAAGTTGATATTGAAGTTTCGAACCTGAGCCTCAGCCATGTTGAGGATCCTGCTGTTTGGCGTAATACGCGAAAACTTCCGGGCCAGTCATTTTGCGGGTTTCATTCGCAAATGAATAATTGTCCGGCTGTTCGTCTACGAAGATTTCAGTGGTAAACTTGAAGATCGAGGGGTCGTCGAATGCCTGGGCCGACAGCGAGGTATGAGATCCATCTCGCAGACGCCAGGCGATCGTTGAACCGCAGGTCTTGCAAAATACGCGCTCGCCGTAATCAGAGGACTTGTAGACGCCAAGCGCACCTTCATCTTCATAGGCAACGCTGTCTCCGCAGGAAACTGCCATATAAGTGCCCCCGGTCCAGCGCCTGCACATTTCACAATGGCAAACGCCCATCTCATCGTTGGTGGGCACCGCGGTAAACTTGACGCTCCCGCAAAGACAACCGCCTGTAAGTCGTTCGCTCATCCCTGCCCGCCTCAGTTCGTGGTTGCTTTTTCATCGCCCGGCAGCACGTAATCCGTGCCTTCCCAGGGTGAAAGAAAATCGAAAGACCGCATCTCCTGGTTCAGGCGGACCGGCTCATAGACAACACGCTTCTTTTCGTCGTCGTAGCGCACTTCCACAAATCCTGTGACCGGAAAATCCTTGCGCAGCGGATGACCGTCGAAGCCATAGTCCGTCAGGATCCGGCGCAGGTCCGGATGACCGGAAAAGAGGATGCCGTACATGTCATAGGCTTCGCGCTCGAACCACTCCGCTCCTGGAAACAATGGCGTCAGAGAAGCAACCGGCGTGGTTTCGTCGGTCATGGTCTTCACACGGATCCGTTGGTTCTGAACGGGGGACAGGAAGTGATAGACAACGTCGAAACGTTTTTCCCGCGAAGGATAATCGACGCCGCAGATATCCGTCAGATTGACGAATTTGCACGAACTGTTGTCGCGCAAAAAGCGTACTGCATCGAGAATATCGGTCGCATTCACAGTCAGCGTCAGCTCACCATATTCGACCTTCCAGGACACAAGGGACTCACCCAAACCAAGCTCAATATGCTCAGCGAGTTCCTTCAAAGTCTCGTCCATCGCGTTCGACCTCACCCCTAAGGAGCCTGTTTTGCGGCGCTGGGCGCCAATCCCTCAAAATCCGCC
>NZ_JAILWL010000389.1 GCF_025698965.1 Roseibium sp. | reverse complement strand
AAAGTGTTCGAGCAGGGGGTCGCTTTTACCTATTCCCTGTTCGGTCTCGATGTCTGGGGACGGGAGGTCGAGGCGACAGGTATGCATCTGGAGACCGGGGACAAGGACGGCGTTTGCTGGCCGATACCGGAAACGTTGAGACTTGTGCCCTGGACAGAGCGCAAGACAGCGCAGGTGCTTTTGTCCATGTATGATCGGGATGGCGAGCCGTTTCTCGCCGATCCTCGTCACGTGCTGGAAAACATGGTGGCTCGTCTCAACAACGAGTTTGGCGTTTCCGCGACTTGTGCCTTTGAGCTGGAGTTTTACCTGTTTGAGGAAAGCGACGGCGACTGGACGGAACAACCCAAGCCGCTGTTTGCAACGCATCTGGGACCGGCTCGGCAAAACATGTATGCCCTGTCGGATCTGGAAGCACTGCTTCCCGTCGTAGATGACCTGCGCAAGGCATGCGAGGAGCAGGGTATTCCAGCAGATGCGGCAGTTTCGGAGGCAGCGCCAGGGCAATTCGAACTCAATCTGCATCACCGCCGCAATCCACTGCTTGCGGCGGACGATGTGGTTCTGCTGCGGCGTCTGGTGGCAGGTGTTGCGCGCAAGCACGAACTCAAAGCCTCGTTCATGGCCAAACCGTATGTGGAATGGCCCGGAAACGGCATGCATGTTCACGTTTCCATGGAAGATGAAAACGGCAACCTGTTTGCCGATCCGGAAAACGGCCCCGAGCGGCTCGGTCATGCCATAAATGGTCTTTTGAAAACCATGCCCGAGGCTCAACTGCTTTTCATCTCGACCTTCAACGGGTTCCGCCGCATGCAGCCTGGGTCTTATGCGCCGGCCTCAATCTGCTGGGGCTATGACAATCGCTCGGTCGCGCTGCGTGTCCCTGCATCCAGCCCGGAGGCAGCGCGTGTGGAACACCGGATCGCAGGCGCTGACGCCAATCCCTATCTGGTTCTGACCGGCATTCTTGCCGGCATGATGGAAGGATTGGTGCAAAAGAAAGATCCACCTGCACCGGTAACCGGCAATGCCTATGAAAAAAGAAAGAAGCGCCTGACGCCGTGGATGGATGAAGCCATTGACGCATTCGAGGCATCCAAGCTCATGAAAAGGGCAGTAGGTGCCGAGATGCACAAGGTGCTGACCGAGATCAAACGGGAGGAACTGAACGAGTTTGGGCGGGAGATCTCGTCACTTGAACGCCAGACGTATTTGTGACGTTCAAACTGCCTAAAATCGGCGCTGGACAAAATCCGGCACCATCGCCAAAGTTCAAGGCACGAAATTAACAATCCAGCGGGAATACCCGTTTGCAATCAGGGACAAGGCCGGAAAAAGGCCGCCGTCAAACCTCTGAGGGGAGTTCAGAAATGACTGTGAAATCATTGTTGACCGGTGTGGCAGCACTCAGCCTGTTGGGCGGAGCAGCTTTTGCTCAGGACCGGACCGTAAATGTCTATAACTGGTCGGACTATATCGACGAGTCGATCCTGGAAGACTTCACCAAGGAAACCGGCATCAAGGTTGTCTATGACGTCTTTGACAGCAACGAGGTTCTGGAAACCAAATTGCTGGCAGGTGGAACAGGGTACGACGTCGTCGTTCCGACGGGCAGCTTTCTCGCCCGCCAGATCCAGGCGGGTGTTTTCTCCGAACTGGACAAATCCAAACTGACCAATCTTTCCAATATGTGGAAGGACATAGAAGAACGGGTCGATAAATACGATCCGGGCAACAAATACTCGATCAACTACATGTGGGGCACCACGGGGATCGGATACAATGTCGACAAGGTGAAGGCGGCTCTGGGAGATGACGCTCCGATCGACAGCTGGGATCTGATTTTCAAGCCTGAAAACGTTGAGAAACTCAAGGACTGCGGTGTGTTTGTGCTGGACGCTCCGACGGAGATGTTCCCGGCCGCGCTGAACTATCTCGGGATGGATCCTGACAGCAAGGATCCGGCAGAGCTGGAAAAAGCCGGAGAGCTTCTGAAATCCGTTCGCCCGAATGTCCAGAAGTTCCACTGATGTTCTGCAGGCACGCGACCGTGCCGCGGAAGCTGACAATGGCGTCACCGTTGAATACAGCATTCCCAAGGAAGGCGCGTTGATGTGGTTCGACCAGATGGCAATCCCGGCTGACGCGCAACACAAGGAGGAAGCGCACGAATTCCTGAATTACATCATGCGCCCGGATGTAATGGCCAAGGCGTCCAACTATGTCTACTACGCAAACGGCAACAAGGCCTCTCAAGAACTTCTGAATGAAGACGTCATCGGGGACCCGGCGATTTACCCGACAGAAGAAACGGTCAAAAATCTCTACACCACCACGCCGTATCCGCCGAAGGTGAACCGGGTTGTCACCCGCTCCTGGACAGCAGTGAAAAGCGGTCAGTAAGCTGACGGCAACCACCGGTTCCCTTTGCGGGGCCGGTGGTGTCAACACGTAATAGCTCTTTCAGGGGTGGGGGATTGTTGTGGCAAAGAAGTCGATTGGTCCGGTACGCAGGGAATTCGTTCCCTGGGAAAGTCCCGACCACCCACCCTTCATCGAGTTTCGAAACGTCACCAAGAAATTCGGTGAGTTCACGGCTGTAAATGATCTTTCACTGAAGATCTACGAACGAGAGTTTTTCGCATTGCTCGGCGGCTCCGGCTGCGGCAAGACCACTTTGATGCGTATGCTCGCCGGGTTCGAGACGCCGACCACAGGGCAGATCTTTCTGGACGGGCAGGACATGGCCGGTATTCCTCCCTACCGGCGGCCTTCCAACATGATGTTCCAGTCCTATGCTCTGTTTCCGCACATGAGCGTGGAAAAGAACATTGCCTTCGGCCTGAAGCAGGACAAGTTACCGGCCCAGGACATAGAGAGCCGTGTGGCCGAGATGCTGCGGCTGACCAAGCTGGAGGAGTTTGCCAAGCGAAAACCGCATCAACTCTCCGGTGGCCAACGTCAACGTGTGGCTCTGGCGCGGTCGCTGGCGAAACGTCCAAAAGTGCTGTTGCTTGACGAACCGCTTGGGGCCCTGGACCGCAAACTGCGCGAGGAAACCCAATTCGAACTGATGGCCTTGCAGGAAGACCTCGAAATGACCTTCCTGATTGTCACTCATGATCAGGAGGAGGCGATGACGGTGGCCGACCGCATCGCAGTCATGGACAAGGGGCAACTGGTCCAGGTTGCGACCCCTGCGGAAATCTACGAAACGCCGAATTCCAAATTTGTCGCCGATTTTATCGGTGATGTGAATTTGATCGAAGCAAAAGTTGTCGAAAAATCCACCACGGGAACCAGGCTTGTTTCCGTGACCGATGGCTTTGTGATCGACAGTGAGCAGAACACGGACGCAGGGACCGACGAAACGGTCTGGTACGCCATTCGTCCGGAAAAGGTTCGCATTGCGCAAGGTACTGGGGAGGCGGGCGCCGTCAACCAGATTGGTGGTCTCGTGTGGGATATTGCCTATCTCGGCGATGTTTCCATCATTCATGTCAAAGTGGGTGAGGACGATCACGACACAATCCGTTCAACCTTCGCAAACGTGTCGCGCATGGTCGAAAAACCGATCACCTGGGACGACGAGGTCGTGCTCACCTTCGACCGGGATGCCGGCGTCATTTTGAGGGGGTAGGTGTCATGACTGATGAGATTGCAGCTCCTGCCAAAAGAACCTTCGGTGGCAAGCTGTTGATTGCAGTGCCTTATTTGTGGCTGCTGATTTTCTTTCTGGCACCGTTCCTGATCGTCTTCAAGATATCTCTGTCCCAGGTCGCGATTGCCATCCCGCCATACATTCCAACCTTCGATCTGGCCGAGGGCTGGCAGGCGTTCACGGACAATCTGGCCGAGCTTTCGCTGGAAAACTACCTCTGGCTGACGGAAGACGCGCTTTACTGGAAATCCTATGTATCCTCGGTGATCATCGCCGGCATTTCTACGATGCTGACGCTGTTGATCGGATACCCGATCGCCTATGGCATGGCGCGCAGTCCCCGGGCCTGGCGTCCGACCTTGCTTATGCTGGTGATCCTGCCGTTCTGGACGAGTTTTCTGATCCGTGTCTATGCCTGGATCGGTATCTTGAAGAATGAAGGACTGCTGAACCAGTTTCTCTTGATGCTGGGTCTGATCGACGAACCTCTGGTGATCCTGAACACCAACATCGCGGTCTATATCGGCATCGTCTATTCTTATCTTCCTTTCCTGGTCTTGCCGCTCTACGCAAGCCTGGAACGTCTGGATGGCAGCTTGCTGGAAGCTGCGGAAGATCTGGGCAGTCCGCCGTGGAAAGCATTCTGGCAGATCACCGTACCGCTCTCGCTTCCCGGGGTAATCGCAGGCTGTTTCCTGGTCTTCATTCCAGCAGTTGGTGAATTTGTCATCCCGGACCTGCTCGGCGGGTCTGACACGCTCATGATCGGCAAGACACTCTGGGTCGAGTTCTTCAATAACAGGGATTGGCCGGTATCATCCGCAGTCGCGGTGATCCTGATCCTGATCCTGGTGATCCCCATCGTGCTTTTCCAGAACCAGCAACAGAAGATGTCGGAGGCAGATGGATGACGCGCGGCCCGACCTGGTTCAACATCACATCGCTGGTACTGGGCTTTTCGTTCCTGTACCTGCCCATTGTCCTCCTGGTTATCTACTCCTTCAACGCCAGTCGTCTGGTGACCGTCTGGGGCGGGTTTTCGACCAAATGGTATGCGTCCCTGCTTCAGAATGAACAGCTGCTTGATGCAGCCTGGGTCACGATCAGGGTGGCCTTCACATCGGCGACAATCGCAACCGTTCTCGGCACGCTCGCAGCGCTCGTGCTGGTCCGGTCCGGGCGTTTTATCGGGCGCTCTCTCTTCTCCGGAATGATCTTCGCTCCCCTGGTGATGCCGGAAGTGATCCTCGGCTTGTCTTTGCTGCTGCTGTTTGTGGCCATGGACCAGGCGCGGGGTTTCTGGACGGTGATGCTGGCACACACGACCTTTGCCATGTGTTATGTGGCCGTTGTTGTTCAGTCCCGGCTGGTCGGGTTTGACAAATCAATGGAGGAAGCTGCCGAGGATCTTGGCTGTCCGCCCGTGAAGACCTTTTTCCTCATTACACTACCGATCATTTTCCCCGGCGTCATTGCCGGCTGGATGCTCGCCTTTACATTGTCGCTCGACGATCTTGTGATAGCCAGCTTCACGACTGGACCGGGTGCGACAACGCTGCCAATGAAGATCTATTCCCAGGTCCGCCTTGGTGTCACACCGGAAATCAATGCGGTCTGCACGATCCTTGTGGCAGTGGTCACCGTTGGCGTAATTGCGGCATCCCTTGTGACAAAACGTCAACAGGCACAACGAGAACGGGACGAGCGGGCGGCGTTTGGAGCCGACCTTGCCTGATCGGATGTCGCGTTCGAAGTCACGCGCCTGACCTTTGCGTGTAACCAATTTGGTTAACCTAAAAGAAATTGCATCGTGATAGCTCTTGCCTCCAAGATCTGGGACCAATGTCCCTGCAGCAGCTTGGAAGGCGTTGATGGCTCGGTTGAGGGGGTATGAGAACAATGTCGGTCGCTTTGTCGCGGATACCGGTATTGACTGGTATGAATGGCCGACATTGAGCGAATTGAAATCTCTATGGCGGGCTTTGCCGGGAGGTGCGGTGTCTACACCGTTCCAGACGCCTGAGTTTGTGCACGCGTTTTCCCGGAACATAGCTTCGCAAATCTGCGAGCGTTTTGCCGTTCTCGGTTTGCGTGGCAAGGCAACGCAAGACCCGGTTATGCTGCTGCCCCTCGTTTGGTCTCGCAAAGGGCCGTTTCGGATTGTTTCCTTTCCCGATTTTGGGTTGTCCGATCAAAATGGACCCGTACTCAGCAAAGAATTCGCTGCCGCCCCGAACCTGCAGATGCAGAACCTTGTCTCGAATTTGACAAGCGTCCTTCCTGAGTGTGATGTGCTGAAAATATGCAAGATCCCCTCAACGATCGAAGGTTATTCGAACCCGCTTTTCACAGCCACCGAAGCGACACAGCACAGTCAAAATTTCTGTATGGATGCTGAATGCCTGCAACATGTCGGCAGCTCAAAGAAATCGGTCTACAAAGAAGCGCGCTCAAAGTTCCGAAAGCTGGAACGCGAAGGTGTGTCGCTTTTTGAAGCAAAAAGCGCTGAGGAAAGGGAAGCCATCTGCAGCGCTCTGCTCGCGCAGCGCAAACAGCGTGAAGATGCTGCCGGTGAAACAAACACCATCGGTGAAGGGTACCGAGCCGACTTTTTCAAGGCGTTGGCCGGATTGAATTCCAAGACCTCACCGGTTGTCGCACTGGCGTTGCGCAAGGGCGACGAAATT